>NZ_JCAIJG010000118.1:0-58016 GCF_059735615.1 Desulfosporosinus sp. Tol-M2 | reverse complement strand
GTCTCAACGTGCTGCGTCCAAGGAAACATATCAACTGGCTGCACGCTTTCAACTCCATATCCTCCCAGTGAAAGGACTCCGAGATCCCGAGCCAGGGTTCCTGGGTCGCAAGACACATAGATGATCCGCTGGGGTTTCAGCTCCAGTAAGCGTTGCCCGACAATCGGATGTATGCCTGTTCTGGGTGGATCTAAGACAACGACATCGGGCCGCTCATCTAACCTCATCATCCGCGATTCGACTTTCCCCTTCAGAAATTCAACAGGGCCAACAGCATTATTACGAGCAGCGTTTTGGATAGCATCCTCAACCGCATACGGATTTTCCTCGATGCCCGTTACCCTCTTGGCCTTTGAGGCCAGAACTAAAGCGAGTGTCCCAATCCCGGAATAAAGATCCCAGACGGTTTCGTCTCCTGTCAGAGCAGCCCCATCCAGAACATGGGAGTAAAGGACGTCCGTTTGCTGCGGATTTACTTGGAGAAACGCTAACGGAGAAACGTTAAAGGTCATGCCGAGAATCGTTTGGCTGAACGCTTCCTCTCCCCACACCAACGCTAAACCGCCTTCCGAATCGGTTCCCCAGACTGAGCGAACCCCTTCCTTAAGTAGAGCCTCCAACAATTCCTGGTTATCCTCGACTGAAAAACCTTTGGCAGCCTTTCCCTCTAAAAACAAAAGCCCTTCTCCTTTTGTATTCTCACGAAACGTTAAGGTGTCTATTTCCGCATACCCGGCAGTCATAAATTCCTCAGTGCGTCGAATCCAGCGATTCATACGCTCACTTAATAAAAGACAATCCGGGAAATGGACAAGGTCCTTGGATTTCTCCTTGTAATATCCTATTTTACCGCTTGGTTCACGGTGAAGACGCGCCTTATTGCGATAACGCCATGGAACAGGCACCCCGATAATAGGCTCGACCTCAACGCTTATTTTTCCAATTCTTGCGAGTGCATCCTCCACCCAACGGTTCTTCCACAGGAGGGTCCCTTCGTAAGTCATATGCTGGAGCTGGCATCCCCCGCACCCTCCGAAAACAGAACAAGGGGCAGCAATGCGTTCAGACGAAGGCTTGATAATCCTCAGAAGCCGAGCCCGTTGCCATTTCTTTTTAGCTTTATACACTTCAACCTCCCCGGTTTCTCCAGGAAGAAGACCGGGCACGAATGTTGCTATACCGTTCAGATACCCTATACCCGAGCCGTCGGAGATGAGTCGGAGACATTCTAACGTTAGGTTTTCCTCCGCGGTTTTGTTAACAGCTTTATTATCGTTCATGCAAATCTCCTACTTAGAATGTTCCTCACCCTTAATAACGCTGAATCCATAACGCGGCGGCCATTAAAATATTCCAGGTTCCATGTGCTACAACAGCAGGCCAAATACTCGCAGATCGCTCGTACAACCAGGCAAGTACCACTCCTCCAATGAACAATGGTAAAAATCGGACAATATCATAATGTAATGTCGCAAAAAATAGTCCTGTTAACAGCATTCCTTTACCCCGCCCCAGGGCTTGCCGAAAGGGCGGGTAGATAATGCCACGGAAAAACATCTCTTCCTTGAGTGGAGCTACCACTCCGCCTAATAAAGCGAGAAGTCCAAATTCCCATTTATAGTTTACCCCATTTACCGCTACTGTAAAACTTTGCGGCACTGGGGTTCCAAATACGTGCGTTAATATGTTTCCTAATAAGCCAATACATACAAACAAAAAAATTCCAACCACAAATCCCAATACAACAAAGCGTTTGAGCGGCTTAACAAAACCCAGGTCAGAAAATGGCCGACGTATAAGACGCAGAAATATCCAGATAACACCGATATAGACCAGAGCATCCCCTAAGCCAACCCCAATAAAATGAAGCATCCCGCGCAAAGAATCTAAATCATCCGGCGTTTCCAACCACCCGAGCAGATATTCAATTAACGTCACAAGTAAAATCAGCAACAATCCCTGCCAAATATTCCAGGCAGGTCGTCTCGGTGGAATCCGCTGCTCAATTCTGATACCCATTTTCTTCATCCTCTATCAACTATGTTCCAGAACGTTAGAAAACAATTCCTTCCTTTTCAAATTCTAACTGTTGCTCTGGAAATTGTCCATAAAAATAACATAAAGAAAGGATCCCTGCAGGCAGAGACCCTTCTTTCCCTTTACTCTGAAAGATGCAATTATTGATCGGTACCCTGATTAATGCCAAGATCCTAACGTTCGACAATCATGGCAACGCCCTGTCCGCCGCCGATACAGAGTGTAGCTAAGCCGCGATGGGCATCTTGCCGCTTCATTTCGTACAGTAAGGTCACAAGAACCCGCGTTCCGGAAGCGCCAATCGGATGACCAATGGCAATCGCTCCGCCGTTCACATTCGTCTTCTCAATATCAAGCTTCAACTCGCGCCCGCAGATTAAGAATTGAGAAGCAAATGCTTCGTTCGCTTCTATGACTTCAATATCTTCAATGGTTAGTCCGGCTTTCTTTAAGGCTTTACGGGTTGCCGGAATGGGCCCGGTTCCCATAATCAGTGGTTCTACTCCTGACGTTGCCCAAGACTTGATGGTCGCCAGCGGGGTTAAACCCAGTTCCTGCGCTTTCTCTTTGGCCATAACCACGACGGCGGCACCTGCGTCATTAATACCTGAAGCATTTCCGGCCGTGACGGTCCCACCCTTTTTAAACGCGCCCGGTAGTTTAGCCATGGCTTCATAGGACGCGCCAAAACGGGGAAATTCATCTTGGGAGACAACTTTAGGCTCACCTTTCTTTTGCGGAACGGACACCGGAACAATTTCCTCCACAAATTTACCAGCTTTAATTGCGGCTTCCGCACGTTGTTGACTTAAAACTGCGTGCTGATCTTGTTCTTCACGGGTAATATTAAACTGTTCCGCAATATTTTCAGCCGTTAAGCCCATATGAATACCATGTATCGCATCCGATAAGCCATCAGTTATCATCGTATCAACAACCGTATTATTGTTCATCCGATACCCTGTCCGAGCACCAGGCAGCGCATAAGGGGACAGAGACATGCTCTCACAGCCACCGGCAACAACGATATCAGCGTCCCCGGACATAATGGTCTGAGCGGCACACATGACAGTTTTCAGTCCCGATCCACATACTATATTGAGTGTCCAAGCGGGAACTTCCTTAGGAACTCCGGCTTTCAGAGACGCAGTACGAGCAGGATTCTGACCCAGCGAACTTTGGAGCACGTTACCCATAATAACTTCATCAACTTGATCAGCTGTGATACCTGCTCTTTTAATTGCTTCTGCGATAGCAATAGCACCTAACTCTACTGCCGGTATTTGCGCAAAGGCACCTAAAAAAGAACCTACGGGTGTACGTACAGCACTGACAATGACAACTTCTCTCATTTTAAAACAGTCATCTCCTTAAATTAATAATTCCACAAATGGTTTTTAAAATTTAATTTTAGCGACACCTTAAACTGCACTTCACTAGAAATACCAGTTATTTCATTAACCAGTCCTATTTATTATAACACTCAAACACCATAATTGGTATAACTAAGGTTGAATTATTTACCTTCCTGTTTCTGTCGAATGCACATAGATGGCGGTGGTATTCAACCAACCGCCAGTGTCCGTAGGCTTGTATCCTTTTGTGATTTCCTCTAAATGGAATTTCAATCCCTGACTTAAGTTTTAGGGGATCACTATTATCGACCTTCAAAAACAGGTTTACGTCGTTCCAGAAAGGCTGTAGTACCCTCATTTTTATCCTGTGTACTAATCGCCAGACCGAAAACCTCCGCTTCGTAGGCTATCGCGCTGTCCAGGTCCATGTTAATCCCCCGCTGAACGGCACTTTTGCTTAACTGTACGGCAACGGGTGCACACGCTAAAATTTTGTTCGCCAGTTTGAGGGCTTCTTCCATAAGATTGTCTAAAGGATAAACATGATTCACCAGTCCAATACGATAAGCTTCCTGGGCATCAATGAGTTCTCCTGTAAATAGCAGCTCACAGGCTCGATTTGTACCAACCAGACGGGGCAAACGCTGAGTGCCTCCAAATCCGGCAGTAACACCCAAGGTTACTTCCGGTTGACCAAACTTCGCAGTTTCACTCGCTAAACGTATATCGCAAGCCATAGCTAACTCGCATCCGCCACCTAAGGCAAATCCGTTAATAGCGGCAATTACGGGTTGAGGTAAAAGTTCAAGCTTCCGAAAAGCTAACTGGCCTAATTGACCAAAACGTCGGCCTTCCAGAGTATTAAACTCTTTTAATTGAGCAATGTCTGCGCCGGCGACAAAAGCCTTCTTGCCACTGCCGGTGACTATGACCACTTTAACACTGGAATTACCTGCTATCTCATCCAGCACAGCGGACAGTTCTGTCAGTGTATCCGGGTTTAAAGCATTTAAGGCTTTAGGTCGATTGATGGTTACGGTGGCGATAGCACCGTTTTGTTCAAGCATAAGATTGGCATACTCCACGCTTTGTCCTCCTCGTAATCACGAATCACTTCGCATACTATAATAGCGTTACTTGGTCTGAGAGAGGCATCCCTCCGGAGATCTGACTGAAGATAATTAACGCGCTGAGTTAAGCTCCGTAGTTATGAAAGCCCCGGCCAGATTTCCGTCCAAGCCAGCCCGCTTTAACATATTTACGGAGTAATGGACATGGGCGATATTTATCACCAAGACCTTCATGCAGAACTTCCATAATAGATAATACTGTATCCAGTCCGATCAGATCCGCTAACTCCAACGGACCCATGGGTTGTTTTGTGCCTAATTTCATACAATTATCAATTGATTCCGCCGTGGCTATACCTTCATAGAGTGTGCAAACGGCTTCATTGATCATGGGGATTAAAACCCGATTAACGACAAATCCGGGGGCATCATTAACTTCCACCGGCGTTTTACCTATTTTCACGCTTAACTCTTCAATCGTTTTATAGACTTCGTCACTGGTGGCCAGGCCGCGGATAACCTCGACGAGCTCCATCGCGGGAACGGGATTAAAAAAGTGCATACCAATTACGCGATCCGGACGTTTGGTGAATGTTGCTATCTCCGTGATCGGTAAAGAGGATGTATTAGTTGAAAATATCGTATTTTTAGGGCAAATTATATCGAGTTGTGAGAAGATTTGGGCTTTTATGGCTATATTTTCTATAGCGGCTTCGATTACTAAGTCGGCTGCTGATGCATCCTGCAGAGAAGTCGATTGAGTAATACGACCTAAAATAGCCTCTTTTTCTTCAGCAGCAAGCTTTCCTTTTTCGACACTACGGCTAAGGTTTTTCTGAATGACACCGAGGCCCTTTAAGACAAATTCATCCTTAATGTCATTTAAAATAATGGAGTAACCTGCTTGGGCAGCAATTTGGGCGATTCCTCCACCCATTTGTCCAGCTCCTATTACCATGATTGTCTTCATAATTTACCCCTCCATTTTCTTTGATATAGCGTTAACCTTGTACTCCTTACAATATCCATACCCACCAAAAATATGCAGCGGCATCTACCGTCACATTAACCACGATATCACTGGTATACATTTTGAATTTTGACCATCGAAGTATGTTTTGCATATAGAAGAGGAACCATCCAAAGGGTAGCTGCCTCCTATTCGTCTATGGTAAACATCCATCCACAATAGAATTCTTTTGGATGGGGGTCTGGTGGGCAGGCAATACAACTCGTCTTAATTCGAGGGTCAATCGTAGAAGCGAATAAAGAGTACTCAACTTCTCCAACAGACTTGCAAGGATGGTCAGGAAGACTTTTTCGTTTTCGGGCAGACTGAACGCGACAATCGAGCATTTTAAAAATTAAAGTCCGATCGTCTGATCTGGAGCATTCTTGAACATTTAGAAAGGCATATAATCGAAACTTTAGTGCTCTTTCCAAAGCGTCTAGCCCCCCATTTTTAGGCAAGCCAAGAAAAACCATAATGCGTTTAGCTTCAAGGACAGTAAACCTTCGCCAAGCCTCGGTATCAAGCTCCACCGCTTCGTCAAGTCCGTATACTTGCTCAATAGCTTGGAACCATAGCCCATCATGCGCTAACCAACGTTTAGCAAAGTCTTCTAGCAGTTCAAGAGCTTGTTCCCGTGTTAAATCTTCTTTAGAGTTTAAGGTTCTCAATCCTCCCCTTCTTTTTACAACCAGTAAGTAATAATTTAAATTTTGACTATTTATTATACTTAAAATAGTATTCTCGACAGGGAACTGAATTCCTGCTTCCCAAAAAAATATTCTTCTCTTATACGTCCATCGATGGCTTTAAATTTATGCTAATCTTTCCTTAAGCAACTGATTAACAAGCCCCGGATTAGCCTGGCCCTTGGTAGCTTTCATGATTTGCCCGACGAGGAACCCAATCGCTTTAGCTTTTCCAGCTCGGTAGTCTTCCACTGATTGGGGGTTTGCGGAAATTACGTCATCGATAATACCGAGAAGCGCTCCCTCGTCATTAATTTGTGCCAGTCCTTTTTCCTTGACAATCGTGCCCGCATCCTTACCCGTGCTGTACATTTCTTCAAGGACCCCCTTGGCAATCTTCCCGCTGAGGATTCCTTGAGTGATGAGTTCGAGGAGTTCCGCTAATTGCCGGGCAGAAATCGGAGAATCAAGCACACTGCACTGGTTTGTGTTCAACAGACGAGTAAGGTCACCCATGATCCAGTTCGCCAATGTTTTGGCTTCTCCATAGTAAGCTAAGGCTGCATCAAAGAAGTCCGCCATAGCTTTAGCCTGCGTGATCACAGCCGCATCATAAGCTGACAGTCCCAGCGCCTGCAAGCGGGCACGACGCGCTGCAGGAAGCTCAGGGAGGGTTTTCCGGATTCTCTCCACCCAGTCCCGGTCGATAACCAGGGGAGGCAGATCGGGTTCAGGAAAGTACCGATAATCATGAGCTTCCTCTTTAGAGCGAAGCGCTAAGGTGATTCCCTGCCCCTCATCCCAAGTGCGTGTCTCCTGAACCACGTCTTCGCCCGCATCTAAAACCCGGGCTTGACGAGCCACTTCATACTCCATGCAGCGCCGAACAGAACTAAAGGAATTTAAGTTCTTGGTTTCGGTACGAGTTCCCAAGGTTTCCGTGCCGAGGGGCCTAAGCGAAACATTGATATCAAAGCGAACAGAGCCTTGTTCCAAACGACAATCCGAGACTTCCGTATACTCGAGAATCTGAACCAATTTTTCAAGATAGGCAAGAACTTCCGGAATCGAGCGCATATCGGGCTCCGAGACGATTTCCAGCAGCGGCACTCCGGCTCGGTTATAGTCGACGGAAGACCCGTAAGACGTGGAGATAGTCTCGCCGCTATGCACAAGCTTACCGGCATCTTCCTCCATGTGGGCCCGGGTGATCCCGATCCATTTCTTCTCGCCGTCGACTTCTATCTCTAAGCCACCTTGTAAACAGATGGGTAAGTCAAACTGAGATGTCTGATAATTCTTACATAAATCAGGATAGAAGTAGTTCTTTCGATCGAACTTTGAAAACTTCGCGATTTGACAATTCAACGCCAAACCTGCTTTAATCGCATAATTTACAACCTCACGGTTCAGCACCGGGAGCGCTCCAGGCATACCAAGGCACACCGGGCAAACGTGCGTGTTTTGCTCTCCCCCGAACTCCGTTGTACATCCACAGAAAATCTTTGTCTTGGTTTGGAGTTCAACATGAACTTCCAGCCCACAGACCATTTCGTATTTATCAGCAACTGCCACGCGCCGGCACCTCCCAGGACAAACTCGGTTTTACCGTGTGATAAGGGGTGTTTTGCTCAAAGGTATAGGCTGCGCGGTACAACGTTCCCTCATCTAACGCTTTAGCCATCAGCTGCATACCAATCGGCATTCCGCCTACAAATCCCGCCGGAATAGAAATTGCCGGAATGCCGGCCAAATTAATCGGTACGGTCGTAATGTCTGATAAATACATGGCTAAAGGATTCGCAGATTTTTCACCCAATTTAAAGGCTGGGGTCGGAGCCGTCGGGGAGAGCAAGACATCAAACTTCTCAAACGCTTTGTCAAAATCCTGCTTGATCAGCGTTCGGACTTTTTGTGCTTTCAGGTAATAGGCATCATAGTAACCCGAACTCAAGGCATAGGTTCCGAGCATAATCCTGCGTTTTACTTCCTGTCCAAATCCCTTTGCTCTGGTCTTTTTAAACATACCCAGGACATCGTCGACTTCCGCCCTGTACCCATAGCGCACTCCGTCATAGCGGGCAAGATTTGAGCTCGCCTCGGCAGTGGCAATCAAGTAATAGGCGGGTATGGCGTACTCCGTATGCGGCAGCGAGCATTCAGTCACTTCTGCTCCTAGCTCGATTAGGGTTTGAATGCCGGTCCGAATCCCTCCGGCGACGTCCTGATCAATCCCTTCGCCTAAGTACTCCCGGGGAACCCCTATTTTCAAGCCTTTAATGTCGTTGACCAGGAACTTAGTATAATCTGGTCTCGGATAAGCAACTGACGTTGAATCCAGCGGGTCATATCCGGCGATGGCATTCAGTACCAAGGCATTGTCCCGCACGGTTTGAGTCAAAGGACCAATCTGATCGAGTGAAGACGCAAAGGCAATAAGGCCAAACCGTGAGACTGCGCCGTAAGTTGGCTTCATGCCAACCACCCCGCAAAACGCAGCCGGTTGACGGATGGAGCCCCCCGTGTCTGACCCCAGGGAAAAAGCAGCCTCGTCCGCAGCTACGGCTACAGCAGCCCCCCCGGAGGATCCTCCAGGAACACGCTCCAAATCCCAGGGATTTCTTGTCTTTGCAAAAAAGGAATTCTCGGTTGATGAACCCATCGCAAACTCATCCATATTGACTTTGCCCAGCAGAATTGTTCCCGCAGCCTGGAGACGGTCTGTGACAGTCGCATTATATGGCGGCATAAAATTCTCCAACATCTTTGAGGCACAGCTTGTACGAACCCCTTCTGTACACAGGTTATCCTTCAAGGCCATTGGAATTCCCTCTAAAACACCGAGCACCTCGTTTTGGGCGATCCTGCGATCAACTTCGGCTGCCTGAGCCAAAGCTTGATCTTCAATGACCGTTAAATAGGCTTTCAATTCCGGATCAACCGTCTGAATACGCTTTATGTATGCTTTCGTCAGCTCCGTAGAGCTGACGTCTTTACGAACGAGAAGCTCATGCAGTTCGCTGACTGATTTACCTATCATCATAATCCCCAGACCCTCCTTATCTCAAGTTAAACTTATCCTCGGCACCCTAAAGAAGCCCTCTTCCCCATCCGGGGCATTCCTCAAGGCTTTCTCATGCTTAAGCGATGGTCCTACTTGGTCCTCGCGCATGACATTATGTAATGGAACAGCATGAGCAGTAGGCAGCACATCGTCTGTGACTAAGCGCTCCAACATAGCCGCATAGTCTAAAATGGAATTGAGTTGTTCGGTATACTCTTGAATCTCCGGTTCAGTCAGCTCTAAGCGTGCCAATGCGGCCACATATTCAACGTCTTCACGTAAAATTGTCATCTAATTCACCTTCCCTTTGGGTAGTATGTTGCTTTACTCTGTATCATAACAAATGTCAAAGCACAGGTAAACATATTAAATTTATTCTAACATTTTGATTAATTCACCTTCACTGAGGATTGCAATGCCTAAATCCTGTGCTTTTGTTAATTTACTGCCTGCATTTTCACCTGCTAATACATAATTAGTCTTTTTTGATACACTATTAGATACTTTACCGCCATATTTCTGTATTAACTCACTCGCTTCAGTTCTTTCCATTGTTGGCAGGGTTCCGGTTATGACAAAGATCAGTCCGGCGAATTTCTGTTCGGCAATGTTTTCTTCAGATTCCATTTTCATATTGACATTAGCTTCTTTTAACTTATTGATAATCATAAGATTAGTTTCGTCGTGCATGTAATCATAAATAGCTTTGGCACTGATTTCGCCGATATCTGATACACCTAATAAATCTTCTATTGTTGCTTCCATAATGCGGTCCATTGAACCAAAATGCTTAGCTAATTCTCTTGCTCCTGCTTTGCCGATATTAGGAATGCCAAATCCAGTTAATAAACTACGTAGTTCATTCTGCTTTGCCTGTTCTATATTCGCTAAAAGCTTATCCGTATTTTTTTCTTTACCAATAATACCCTTTTTAATTAAATCAGCTCTGAAATTCTTTAAGAGAAAAATATCGGCTATATTTTTGATATATCCAAGTTTAACTAATTCTTGAATATATATTTCTCCAAAGCCTTTAATGTCCATAGCATCACGTCCAACAAAGTTAATGATATGATGTTCCAGCTGAGCTTGGCAGTTTACATTTGTACATTTAAGATCCGCCGTATCCTGCTGTCTAACGGCTGGGGCACTACAAGCGGGACATCTATCAGGCATCACAAACCTTTTTGCATTTTCATGTCTCTTTTCTTTTAATTCACCTACACATTTTGGAATAACATCACCGGATTTTTCAATCAGTAGTATTGACCCAATGCAAATATCAAACCTATCTATAAAATCCTGATTATGTAATGTTGCTCTTGAAACAGTTGTCCCGCATAAGCGAATTGGTTCAAAAATTGCCGTCGGAGTAATTTTCCCAGTCCTGCCTACAGATAATTCAATATTTAATAACTTTGTTTCTTTTCTTTCTGGCGGATATTTGTAAGCTATTGCCCATTTTGGTACTTTAGATGTAGCTCCAAGCATAGTTCTACTTTCAAGATGATCAATTTTAACCACAGCACCATCAATATCATAGGCCAGACTGCCTCTGGATTCTCCAATTATCTGAATAGCATTCCAAACTTCATCTGTAGTTTTACAGACATAATATGTTTCAATAACTTTTAAACCCTGCTTCTTTAACCATTCGTATCCCTCGACATGACTTGTAAAGGTAATACCTTCTGTTTCCTGGATATTAAAGATAAATAAAGACAAATCTCTATCTTTAGTGATTTTGCTGTCTAACTGTCTTAAAGTTCCGGCAGCACAATTTCGAGGATTAGCAAATAATTTCTTTCCTAGAATTTCTTGTCTCTCATTTACTGCCTCAAAAGCTTTATTAGTCATATATACTTCGCCACGAACTTCTAAATAAGGAATAGGGTCTTTTAGTTTTTTCTTTGCATCTTTTATTACCTTTGCGTTTTCGGTTACGTCTTCTCCAAAATTGATACCATCGCCTCTTGTCTCGGCCATCACTAAATTTCCACTCTCATAACGCAAAGACACCGACAATCCATCAATTTTGGTTTCAACTACAAAAGTTGGATCATAGATACTATTCTTAATATTCTCCACAAATTGAGAAACATCTTCTTTTGTGAAAACATCCTGCAAGCTTAACATCGGGTTTCTGTGAGCCACAAGAATACCTGCTTCTCTTTTGGCGGAACCGCCAACTTTCTGCGTAGGACTGTCTGATGTTATTAGTTCCGGATTTTCATTCTCTAATTTTATTAATTCCTGCTTTAGCACATCATATTCATAATCAGAAATCTCAGGGTTGTCTTGATTATAATAGCGTTCATTATGATGTGTAATTTTTGATTTTAGTTCTTCTATTTTTAATTTATTGTCCATTTGTTTTTCCTTTTTTACTGTCTTTTAATTACTTTTTAATTATAGCCCTTTTTTTCAATTTATAAGTTCATAAAGTTCCGGCAATAGTTTTCCGCTATATGAACTTAATTATTTCTTTTTCACATTGTTTTTCATATTGGTAGTATTCTCCTCACGTTCCATTTTATAAGTGTAATCTGAAATACGCAACGGAAAATTTCCTTAAATAGAGGCGAACAATTCACCGCTAGTTTCTCCGTCCCACAAAAAGGTGGTGTAATGGAACTTGAAAACAAGTTTCATTACACCACCTATATACTTATCCGAGTCCAGGTTAGGCTGAGTTAAGCTAAAGTAAGTCAATACTTAAGTTGTCGTACACACTCTTTCATACTGTCGGATAAACTCCTCTAAGGGATAAGTAACCCCTTTACCTTGAATCTCCAACGATACCAGTTGAGCATTTGGATTATAACCGATAAACTTCATCCCGAGTAGTTTGGCCATTTTAGATAATTCAATCCGCGCGCCTCGCCCGAAGTCCTTTAACTGCATTCAACACACGCCCCTTTTTCTTGTCTTTATGACTCCAAAAAGATTTTGAATGGCCCATTTGGAAATGCTATTCAGTTATATCTTCCTACTTCACTTATCATATCTTATTCAAGGAAGCGTTGCAACTCTCAGAGTCGGATAATTTCGGTAACTATCCTTATGTTTTCATCAGCCCTTCAAGATTGCCCCCATAATCCCAAAACACTTATTCCCGCTAAGATCAGGACACTGCCCGCGATTTTAGGTAAAGCAATAGTTTCCTGGAGGAGAAACGTTCCATAAAATATGACCAACACATATCCCAAGGCAACGAGCGGATATGCATAGCTAAGTTCCCAGCGTGAAATCACAACAAGCCAAAGAATGGAACTAACCCCAAAGCACGTAAAACCAAGAAAAATTTCCGGGGTAAAAATGATCGCTCCGAGTTGTCCCCAAATTCCTGTTACTGTAACCTTACCATAGTGCAGCATTCCCAGGCGAAATAAAAATTGCCCGGTTGCGCCTAAGGCTATGGAAAATACGGCGACGGCGAAAGGATGCACTTCCAAAAGTAAATTCATAGCATCAGAACTCCTTGAAATCAAAGTCTCTCAGCCTTCAACCCCATCCTACCTTTCCTTAGCTGATGACGCTTTAGGTTTCTCAAAACAACGTATATCTATACCAAGAAAAAAGAGAGATATTTGAATGCTATCCCTCTTCTTAGATTTAATCCCTCAAGTTATTTTTACATGCCGTATGGCGAGAAGGGATCTATAGAAAGTATGTAACTGAAAGTTATACTTTCTAAGTAAGTACAAAAAAAAGCAGGTATAATCCTGCCAATTCTTGTCGAGCGAAGCCAACCTATAAGCCGAGTTCTGTCCCTCCATATGGAGGTGATGATCATCTATCTCGAACCGCCGTTACCGACGGCCTCTAGCGACCTTACCCGGGAACAAAAACGGGCCGTTCATAGTTCCCCTATTCAGTCTTGCTCCAGGTGGGGTTTACATGGCCAGCCAGTCACCTGACTGCCGGTGAGCTCTTACCTCGCCTTTCCACCCTTACCTACCCGGAAGCCAGTAGTCAGAAGCCGGAAGCCAGAATTCGGCTGAGAACGAATTTATTCTGACCTCAGGCCTCTGACAACTGACCTCCTTGATCGGCGGTATCTCTCTGTTGCACTTTCCTTGGGGTTTCCCCCACTGGGTGTTACCCAGCACCTTGCCCTGTGGAGCTCGGACTTTCCTCAGAGGCGACCTTTCGGTCCTTACCCCCGCGATCATCTGATTAGCTTCGCTAAATAATCTTACTAAAAAAATTAGTTTTGGTCAAATAGATAATTCTGGTTAAATTTGCCATAACCAAGGCGGGCGATTTGTTAAACTCACTCGAATCTCAATCCCCTGAAGAAATTTATCTGTAGACAAATATTGAAACATCGCTTGCAGCATAGGGGCCTCACTCAGGAAATGCCCAAGATCGCCGACAGCCATACCACCTTCAAGGGCATCCAGAGCGGTATGATGGTCAACGTCACCGGTAATAAGAAGATCAGCACCTATAAATAACGCTTTCTGTACAAAGCGAGCCCCGCTCCCATTGACAATTGCAACTTTACGCACAACATTTTCTAACGACCCCGCCAGGCGCACTCCGGCTAAATCATAGGGCTGGGCAAAAACTCCCGGCCGGCTTAAACAGCCCAAAAAGTGTTTCCAGACAGCCCCCAATTTATCAGGCTTCGGCAGATACCCGCTCACTCCATACCCTCGCTGCTCATCACGCTGGAGCAGGGTAATGTGGTCATCCGCCGGCTCCGCCAAAATCTTCATTTCCGTCAATCCAAGGACCTCACCGAGTGCTCGACTCGAAGAAATTATGGACTGGTCTAAATTCGTATGGGCCGTGTAATAGCCGATCTGATACTGCAAAAGCCGCAGAGGGACCTGAGCCGCGGCATTATCCACCCGCAAATTCTTGAGGGGGCGAAAGATTATCGGATGATGGGCAACGATAAGCTGGGCGCCATAAGCTTTCGCTTCTTCGACGACCTCCAAAGTTCCATCTAGGGTGATTAGAATGCGCTCAATAGGGGCGGTTCCGCTCCCCACGAGCAACCCGACATTGTCCCAATCCTCCGCCCATGATTTGGGGGCAATTTTTTCGATGACCTGAGCCACCAATTCCGCTGTTACTGCCATTTCCGCAATCCCTCCAGCAAAGCCAATTCCTCAGATACTTTTCTGATTTTAGTCATAATCCCAGGGCTCTTCGACTTTTTCATTTGCTCCATTTGCCTTGCCAGCATGCTCATGTAAACGTTAATATATCGTGTCAAGAGGTCCGTGCGTTCTTCCAGAACCAGTGGTCCAAATTGCCAGATCATTTTCCGGACCAGACTTGGAAACTCCGTCGCTGAGATATTCCCGTTCTCCAGGAGGGGATGCAGACGCGCTGTCCATATGCCCTCGATCATTTGAATTCCAGCCCCGTCCCAACCATCGTCCTTAGAATATGCCATAACGACATAGATGCGGTCATCTTCTTCAACTAACCTTTCTGCCTTCAGCCGCCACCTGCCGCCTAACAATGCCAATCGTACGGCGCTCTCTGCACCTTGAGGCTGCAGGATAAGATCATGCACAGACTCAAGAACGTCCGGCCGTGCAGACAGTATGTCCAATATGGTTTTCCCACCCATTCCCGCCAGCGTTAAGACATTGACTTCCCCGGACTCGAGCGGCATTAACCCATCACCAAGCCGCACATGAATAGCTTCTTCTAAACGCCGGGCTTTGACGGCAGTCAAGGCAGATTGGTATGGACCTTCATGAACGTCAATGGCGACTGCTTTTGCTATCTGCTGCGTCTCATAGAGGGCTATGGGCAAATAAGCATGATCCGTCCCTATGTCGCCGAGAATTGCACCATTGGGAACAAAAGCTGCGACCGTTTGCAAGCGAGGACCTAAAATAACCGGTAAAGTCATGGTTCACCTCATTAATACAGTCCATTATCCTCTGTATACTCAATCGTGCCATTTCTCTAAATGAGAACTAATGAATTTAATAATTGTTTTATTTTCCTCTTTTCCTGAACCATTGATCGCTACTGGTTCTCCAAAGGCCATATGAATTGGTTTACTCCGTCTGATTGGTCCCAAATCCTTTAAGTATTTTCCGATTTCCCAAAAGTCTGTCTTTATGGCAATGGGCACAACTTGAACCTTAGCATTATTTGCCAACTTTACTCCTAAGGTGTTAAATTCCTGCGGTACAAATTCTACAGTCCTTGTCTTTTGCGGAAACACAACAATCGATACCCCATTGGCTAATAATTCTTGTCCTTTTTTCATTACTGTTTGGAAATCTGCTCGGGAATTTTCCCTGCTGACAACGATTGGATTTCGCGAACGCATAATTGGGCCAAAGATCGGATGTTTAACCAGACTATCTTTAACGACAAAGGTGACGTTCATAAATGGAGCGATTATACAGGGAAATACAAAAGTCTCCAGTATGCTCATGTGGTTGCTGACAAAAACAACAGGTCCTTTACACTTCTGAAAATTCTCAAGCCCTGTGATATGAAATCTACCCCCGCAACCCTCAATTAACTTAAAAATATCATATGAAGATAACGCCCAAGCCTCTGTATCATATTGACCTCTTAAGGCTGCCCTACGGGATTTTAGCACGATATTTACATATTTACACATAAAATACAAACGCGTATTGAGCATTAGTCTATCTAAAAACAAACGACGAGTATTTTTCTCAGTATCATATGAATCCTTCGTAAAAAAGTCCTTTTTCAAAAACCATTCCTCCTGTCGATTTCCAATAGCCGGTAAGGCTTAAATCAATTATGTTTTTGATTAGTTCTGCATATTTCTGGGATATCCTTCCCTGAAGAGGATAATATTAACTTTAACTGAAGAATCATGCCCAGGTTACGGACAGAGACCGTTAGCAATAAGAATGATCTCTAAAAACAAACAAAGCCCCTCCCTTGAAAAGGAAAGTGCTGGCAACGACAGCCTTATTATAATTGTTTCCTACTAAATTGTCTACATATGATCAAAGCAAGCTATCTATTGCAAAACTTGACGAAAAACCATTAAGAATGTCGCACGGGAGGAAGCTGAAATAAGCTATAGAATATAATTATAGCTTAGTCTATTTGAGGAGGTGATTTAAGTTGAATCCATCCACCCCCTTGAGAGGATACAAGTATTTGAAAAACTAATCGTAATCGCGGAACTATACTATACAAGCAAATTTTTATTTTATGTCAACCCTGAAAGCCTTGGTGATACTGGTGGACGATACTGGTGGGCGATACTGGTCTCGAACCAGTGGCCTCATCCGTGTGAAGGATGCGCTCTACCGCTGAGCTAATCGCCCAAATCGACATTGGATATTCAATTATGCCGCATCCATCGTTCGAACCACGAACCACTAACTTCGTACCTCGATTATGGTGGGCCCACTTGGATTCGAACCAAGGACCGACCCGTTATGAGCGGGGGGCTCTACCGCTGAGCTATGGGCCCATATTGAGATAAATTCACAATTGGCTCCCCGAGTAGGACTCGAACCTACAACCTACCGGTTAACAGCCGGTTGCTCCACCATTGAGCTATCGAGGAATGTCCTTTGCACGCGTTATTATACGTAATTCTGCTCCTATAGTCAAGCCTTATATACAAAAATAAAATCCTTCAATCCCCAACGGACTTTTCAAACGTCATTCGAACCTCGAGCTTCGGACATCGAACTTCGTATTTTGTCGCTTATTCCAAGTAATCCTTCAGTTTTTTACTCCGGCTGGGATGGCGCAATTTCCGTAATGCCTTGGCTTCAATCTGCCGAATTCGTTCGCGAGTAACCCCAAATTCTTGTCCAACTTCTTCCAATGTTCGGGTACGTCCATCATCAAGTCCAAAGCGTAACCTCAGCACCTTCTCTTCACGGGGGGTTAATGTATCCAGAACTTCTTCCAATTGCTCTTTTAAGAGGATGAAGGAAGCGGCCTCGGCTGGTGCCGGAGCATCCTCATCTGGAATAAAATCTCCCAAATGAGAGTCTTCCTCTTCCCCGATGGGTGTCTCAAGCGAAACCGGTTCCTGGGCAATCTTCATAATTTCACGTACACGTTCTACCGGGATATCCATTACTTTGGCGATTTCTTCAGGCGCTGGTTCCCTCCCCAATTCCTGCAAGAGTTGCCGTGAAACGCGAATCAACTTGTTAATCGTTTCCACCATATGAACTGGAATCCGGATCGTCCGAGCCTGATCAGCAATGGCACGGGTAATGGCCTGACGGATCCACCATGTGGCATACGTGCTAAACTTAAACCCTTTGATATAATCAAATTTTTCTACTGCCTTAATCAATCCGAGATTACCTTCCTGAATCAGATCAAGGAAAAGCATACCCCGTCCAACATAGCGTTTCGCAATACTGACCACGAGTCGCAAATTGGCTTCAGCCAGTCGCCGCTTAGCTTCCTCGTCGCCGCCCTCCATACGTTTCGCCAATTGTATTTCTTCCTCAGCCGAAAGCAGAGGGACTCGTCCAATTTCTTTCAGATACATGCGAACCGGATCATCAATTCCCACACCTTCAGGGACGCTTAGATCCACTTCAGCCTCTTCTTCCACATCTTCTTCCGATTCCTCTACTATTTCATCCTCGTTTTCCTTGGCCTTTTTCAGAACCTCCAGATCAACTTCTCCTGGCTCAGGCACTACGTCTATCCCCATACGGCCCAATTGTTGGTAGACATCGTCAATTTGATCCGCAGAAAGATCAATCCCTTGGAGAGCATCCATAATCTCTCGGTATGTTATGAACCCTCTCTTTTTGCCTTTCTGAATGAGGGCTCGGACGCTGTCCATTTTTTGTTCTTCGTTCATCTGTCCCCCACCTTCCCTCAGATCATCCTGTTGGGAGTCTTTAACCTTACTATTCACCACGTTTTAACCGCTCTCCTATCTCTTTCAACAGAGCCATGGCCCCTGCCATGTCACCGATTTTTTCCAATGCTGCCATGCGTGCTTGAAGATCTTCTACTCTTTCCTCAGCTTGAGTAGAGAGAATTTCCTTGATACAATCATCTAAAAGCCGCTCAGTTTGCGATCTATCTAACTCTTCCAGAAACAAACTCGCCAACCGGCTTTGCACAGTTTCGTCACAATGCGCCGGCAAAACGCCATCCTGGTTGAGATAATTAAAAATTTGTTGATGTACAGGGACTTTCCAAAAGGATTCTCCTAACATAGCCTTGATTTTAGGCAAATATGAAATATCTTCTAAAAGCAGGCGTAGAAGCAAAAGCTCTGCTCGATAAACTCCCAAATAGACGATGGGGAGAGGGGGTACGCTATTATCCTTACATAGAATGGCATTAGTAATATTATCCCTACTTTTTAGAGAACTAACCCGTTTTTGTTGAAAATATTCCTGTACGCGCTCATTATTAGGTTTTTTCAGTTCGTAGCTTGCAATCTCGCGTTGTACTGCCTCTAATGTAAGGCCGAGTTCCAAACTTAAAAAGCGCTCATACCCTTCCCGTTCAACCGGACTGCTAACTTTCAAGATATCTGCTGCAAGTTTAATCACCAGTTCTGCCTTTTCCGGAATATTCCGTGGTGGCTGTTCGCGAAATAGTGTCTGATATTTAAACTCCACAAAGGTCAAAACCTTGCTTAGAGCTTGGTTAAACTTCTCCACACCATAACTTTTCAAAAACTCATCCGGATCCTTTGCTCCGGTTAAGGTTAAGACGTCCACCCGGATCCCAGCGTCGCGAAGGATTTCTCCCCCTCGAAATGCGGCCTGAATTCCCGCCCCATCGGAATCATAGAGAAGGACGACGCGTGAAGTATACCGTCTCAAAAGTTTTGCCTGCTCTTTAGTTAAAGCTGTCCCCAAGGAGGCCACCGCATTCGGGAACCCGGCATTTTGCAGAGCAATGACATCCAGATAACCCTCGACCAAGAGAGCATATCCTAATTCACGAATACCTTGATGGGCACGATGCATTCCATAGAGGTGATGTCTTTTATTAAAGAAAGCATTCTCCGGAGAATTTAGATACTTTGGGATAGAATCATCCAACACTCGGCCACCAAAGGCAATGGGATGTTTACGTTGGTCAAGTATACTAAATAGCACGCGGTTTCGGAAACGATCATAATGGTGTTGCCCGTCTTTACCCAGCGTTTCCTTTTCAACGGCCAGACCGGCCTCGGCTAATTCATGCGGTTGAACGCCCCGTTCCTGCATGTAACTCAATAATCCATCCCAACGCTCCGGAGCATAACCCAAACGAAAGCTTTTCATGGTATCTATGTCAACCCCGCGTTTAGCAAAATAGACTCGTCCGGGTTCTCCTTCGGGTAATCTCAAAAGAAGGTCGTGATAGTAACTTGCCGCCCATTCGTTAATTTCTTCAAAACGTCGGCGGAGTCGGTTTTCTTCCCGTTCACGGGGAGATTGTTCCTTCTCAGGAAGAGACACGCCGTATCGGCGCGCTAAATTACGAACGCTCTCCACGAAAGACCAATTTTCCTTCTTCATAATAAAAGAAAAAATGTTTCCCCCAACATTGCATCCAAAACAATAAAACATTTGTTTCTCAGGGGTCACAGTAAAACTAGGTGTCTTTTCCGAATGGAAAGGACAAAGTCCCCAATAGTTTTTCCCCTTTCGCTGCAAGCTGACATATTCAGATATTACCTCAACGATATCCGTGCGTAAACGCACTTCCTCGATAGTCTCTTGCGGAATTACTTCGACATGAATTCTATTTTCCACGTTCTTTCGCCCTTTGATGTTTACCCACACATTTTTAGTTTGCTTGGTTTGTCTAGTTTCTCAACCCTTCTCTAATACAATTCTTCGCCGAAAATTTACGGAATCCTCTTTTTTAGTCTTCTTATCCAGAATTAGTTTTAGAAAGAATTCGAACACTCTACCAAAAACTATTCTATTCTCTTTTTTATTTGATAATACCTCCTTTTTGGCATCTTTTTTTATAACCAGCTGCTCTGTTACACATACTTATACTTCCTAATCAAACCCTTTACCTATGCTCGGGCGCCAAGATACTAGTGTGCCGCTTATGAGAAATGAAAGTTAATTCTTAAATATATCGATTAATTAAACTTAATCATAATATCCACAACTTCCGGTGTATTACCAAGACGGACCGGTGGTCCCCATGTTCCGTAACCTGACGAAACTATGAGTTGAAAATCGTTCTTACGCAGTAACCCCCAGTCCTTTTCAAAAATCCGACGTGTAATAAATTGAATGGGAAATATTTGTCCACTGTGCGTATGTCCTGATAACTGCAAATTCACCCCTTGTTCAGCAGGCTCTTCTAATTGCATTGGTTGATGATCCATTAAGATACTTGGCAGAGAACGGTCTACCCCTTGCATTAAAGTTTTTAAGTCTTGTCTCGGAACCCCATTGAAATGCGCCCCTGACCGATCATCTCGCCCAATAAGATAAAACCTCCCGGCAATCTCAAGGAAACTATCCCGTAATACTTTTACACCTGCCTCACCCAAGTAATTTATCGCGTCCTCAGCATTACCGCCAATGTACTCATGATTCCCCAGTACAGCAAATACACCATACGGAGCACTTAGTTTGCGAAAGTTTTCGGACACTTGTTGTTTATTTGACGATTCAATATTCTCATCGAACACATCTCCCGCAAACAGAATCAGGTCGGGGTTTAGTTCATTAACCGTCTTGACCATCTCCGTGAGATTACCGTTATGAATGATCGTTCCTAAATGAACGTCTGAAACCATGACAACATGTAACTGTTTTAGAGATCCGGCTTGCTTGGCAATTGTTAAATCATAATGATTAATTCGAGGGTGTCGGGCATTCCAGGCGCCGTAACTTACAATACCGACGACTAAGATCAACACGGCTAATCCCAAAGCAGGGTTAAAATTCGGTTTTATTTCGGGCGGGATAACTTGAAGAAAGTGATCGAACAAACGCAGGAAATCCAAAGTAGTGATTACTAATAAAAAGCAGAACATAAAAGCCAGCCAATAAGCCCCTACCATTGTCATTGCTTCGTATACTACCGTCGGTAGAAATTTATGGCTGAATCGACTGAATAAAAAGGACCAGGAAACCAGCCAAAAGATGGTCCAATATACTTTAGAAGTTAATAAAGGGACGCAGCTAAACAAGGCCTGCCACCCACGCAGACCAATGTAGTAATTGAGTCCGCTATAAATTAAAAAAATAGCGCAGCCTGCCAAGATATAGAAAGGATTTACCATTTCTTGATTCTACCTCCGAATTTCGATGTTTAACGCGGGGATTATATCATCTGGAGCTTATTATATAGCTTTTTCGGGATTACAACACATGCCTTAATATGCACCTTATATAATTAAGAACGAAAAAGTGAGAAGTTGGCTCAAATTAGAAGTAATAAGCAGTTGGGAACAAGAATAAAGTACTGACACTAAAGTGACACTAAAAGAATCCCTACTCGGCGTAACCTGTCGTTTCGCCGAGTAGGGCATTCCTTATGCGGGAGCAGCCTATCCAATTTGGGAAATTGGTGTTATCTACTCTTGCACTCATATTGCAAACTATCCCCTCTACCCGGATCCACTTCAAAGCCCGCTGCCTGAATCCTTCTTTCTATACAATATTGGCAATCTTGCGGCTGATCATCCCCACAAATTTTGTTTTCGTAAAGAGCGTATTGTTTTCTTACAGATGTTGGAGTAATAATCGGCATCAGGACATTGGCGCCCGCTTTCAAGGCAAGTTCCCGACCTTGCGGATGCAGAGTGCCAAGTGCCGTCGTGGCCGGAAGAAGGCTCTCCGGAATAAGCAGCCGCGCCAGAGCTACCATCACCAACGTATCTTCCGCCGTTCCGCCCTTTTTTATACCCAGCGGCGTCTCACTATGCGGAATAAAAGGCCCGATTCCGACCATGTCCGGACGAAGTTCTATTAAATATCGCAAGTCCTCCGCCAAATCGGCGGAGGTTTGTCCGGGAAGCCCCACCATAAACCCGGCTCCCACTTGGTAGCCGATGTCCTTCAAAGCGCTCAAACAGGCCCGGCGATTCTCAAAAAGCATTGTTGGGTGTAACTTTTTATACAGTTCCTTTGCAGCCGTTTCGTGGCGCATCAAAAAACGATCTGCACCAGCCATAAAGAGACTTTGATAGGTTTCTCTTCTCCGCTCGCCGATCGATAAGGTAATAGCTGCCTCCGGATAACGTTTTTTGATCTCCTGCATCAAAGCAACGAGCATCCCGTCGGTATACCAAAGGTCTTCCCCACTTTGCAGGACAAATGTCCGATATCCTAATTCGTACCCTTGAGCACAGCAACCTAGAATTTCTTCCGGCGTTAACCGATAACGCTTCACCTGGGCATTGGAAGCCCGGAGGCCGCAATACAGGCAATCCTGCCGGCAATAGTTCGAGAACTCAATAAGCCCTCTCAAGTAGATTTTATCCCCATAATACGCCTGTTTCGTCTTTAGGGCATAGTTATAGAGGACCTCTCTGTCCGCAGGAGTTATGCTTTCCAGGAGATAGATTATTTCAAATTTTGCGAGCTCATTCGTCTGATAGGCCTTCTCCAGTAAATTAGATACTTCACTCACATTACCACTCTCCCTACCCAACGTTCGCTAACAATCCAACACCATTGAGACTTGCCGCATCCCAAATCTTTCACTATCAATTATCTTCCAGGATCATCTTCGCCAGGGGGAATGGTTCCAGCGCTCGCGGCAGTAATCCCTGAACATAGGCAATGAGTATGCCGTAGTTAACAATAGGCACATTATGCTCTTTCACCCGTTCTATTCTGCTGAGCATGCCGGTTCTGTTCAGCATACAGGCCCCGCAGTGGACGATCAGGGCATATTTCTTGATGTCCTCCGTAAAGGTTGCCCCTGCGGAGAATTCAAACTCGATCTGCTTACCGCTTCTCTGCCGCAGCCACCTTGGGATCTTCACACTGCCGATATCATCCGCTTGTCTATGATGGGTACACCCTTCCGCTATTAAAACCTTATCTCGATCCTGAAGCCTGGCAATCGCCTTGACGCCTTTAATAAACTCTGTTAAATCCCCCTTTTGTCTGGCAAAAAGAATCGAAAACGAAGTCATTAAAATATCCTTAGGCGTATCGGCAGCCACTTTTAAAAAAACCTGCGAATCGGTTATTACCAGCTTTGGTTTTTTGGCCAGATTATTCAGGGTTTCTCTGAGTTCGTATTCCTTAGTTACGATCGCCATCGCATCACTATCCAGGATGTCTCTTATCGTCTGTTGTTGCGGAAGAATTAGTCTTCCTTTGGGCGCTGCTTTATCAATCGGCGTAACCAGCACAATAAAATCACCCGGGTTAATTAAATCCCCCACAATTTTAAACTTATCTTGATCCTCCGGGATAACTGCGATTATTGCATTCTTTAATTCGTTGATTCCCTGCTTCGTTAGAGCTGACACAGCAACGACCAGGGTGTTTAATTCTGCTTGGAGACTACTTACTATTCTTTTATGTTTGGTTTCATGTTTGGTTTCATGTTCGTTTTCGTCTTCAATAGTATCCAGCTTATTTAAAACCACTATCAGCGGTTTCTTCTTTTCCCTAAATTTATCAATAATAAACCGATCAGCGTCATTGATTCCGACCTTAATATCTACAATAAGCAGTGCCAGATCAGCGATATCCAGAACCTCCAAAGTCTTCTTTTTCCTGAGCTCTCCTAATTCTCCCGGATCGTCTATGCCGGCCGTATCGATGAGCACACACGGTCCGATGGGCAAGATTTCCATGGCTTTAAACACCGGGTCGGTCGTTGTGCCTTTTACTTCGGAAACTATTGCCGTTTCCTGGCCGGTGATGGCATTGATCACACTGGATTTCCCTGCATTTCTCTTGCCCAATAACGCCAAATGCACTCTCCCGCCTCTTGGCGTTTCATTTAAGCTCATCCTAGTCCCTCCCCAAGATCATTTTCCCGGAACTCCCGATTTTGTGACTTCAAACGGATTCAATAGCCCATCATAACTTTGTCCCCCCCGACGCAGACTGATTACAACACTCAATTAGAACCTTAAATCTCTCTCTCCTGCTTCGATTCGCTTAAGTTTTTCCAGAGCCGCCTTTCTGGCTGCCTCTTTCGGAATCTCCCGGAGACCCTTAGCGATGACTTTTTGGCCTGATTCCTTTAGCTCGTCATCAGCGTAATCGAGAAGGAATTCGCGAAAGGTCAGCAAGGCATTCGGTTGACAAACATTGTGTATTTTTCCCGACTTAGCCAAAGACATAAACCGGTCTCCGGTTCTACCTTCCCGATAGCAGGCCGTACAGTAGCTTGGCAAATAACCGCTTGCACACAAACCTTTGATCACTTCCAGAGGCGGACGATGATCCGCTACTTCGAATTGGGGTTTGCCCTTTGATTTATTTGCGCCGTGTTCCTCCGAGTAGCCGCCCACTCCCGTGCAGGAACCCGCGCTGATCTGTGAAATTCCCAGGGCCAGTACTTCCGCCCTAAAATTAGGTTCTTCCCTTGTGGATAAGATCATTCCGGTATAAGGAACAGCTAATCTCAAAACCGCAACTATTCTTTTGAATTGATCATCCGCAACAAGGTAGGGCAGCCCGTTAAGATTCACTCCCTCAGCTGCTCTCAGTCTGGGAACAGAAATTGTATGCGGCCCTACGCCAAAGGCTTCCTCCAAGTGTTCCGCATGCATCAGCATGGCAATAGTTTCGTATTTGTAGTTATATAAACCATATAATACGCCAATTCCGACATCGCCAATGCCGGCTTCCATCGCTCTGTCCATGGCCGTAGTATGCCAATTGTAATCATGCTTGGGACCCGTGGGATGCATTTCTTCATAAACTTCCCGATTATACGTCTCCTGGAAGAGAGTATAGGTACCAATTTCAGCCTCTTTTAAACGCCGGTAATTCTCTATGGTCGTTGCCGCAACGTTAATATTGATGCGTCGAATACTGCCATTATCAAATTTCAAGGAGTAAATTTTCTTTATGCATTCAATTACATAATCCAAGGAGCAATTAACCGGATCTTCGCCTGCCTCCATGACAATTCGTTTGTGTCCCAACGATTCTAAAATTTTGATTTCCGCTTCCAATTGTTCCATGGTTAGTTTGCTTCTCTTCAGGCTCTGACTACAGGCCTGATAGCCACAATAGACACAGTTATTGACGCAATAATTACTAATATAAAGAGGCGCGAATAAAACGATTCTCTTGCCATAAATCTTTTCTTTAATCTCTTTGGCTGTCTTAAACATTGCTGCCAGGACGTTTTGATCCTCAATATTTAACAGCACCGCCGCTTCTCTATGCGTCAATCCTTGGCAAGTCTTTGCCTTTTCAAGAAGCACCCTGACATGGTCTTTGTCCTTAGCCCTAACCTGTCCTTCTTCCAGCGAAATCCTAACTTCTTCATCGATAATGAAATCCTTCGCCAAATACGCTTTCATCTTTAGACCTCCAACTTTTTGTGTTAATGCTATTACCTCTCCTAAATATAAACCTTTCAAATTCTGTGGTTACTTCGACCTTAAATAATTCTGGTGAGCGCGCTCTTGACGGTAACTTTCGGAAGGTTGCCCAGTTTCCCGGTCAGGGAGCCGACCTGATCAGTGCTGCCATCAACAATCAGAGATATGACGGCTACTTCCCGGGTTTGATGGGGCAGACCCATGCGGCCGATAATCAGATCGGCATGCTCGCTTAAGATCTGATTAACCTTGCCAACCACCTGCCGGTCTTCAATTACTACCCCGATAACTCCCAAACGCTTTTCTGTCATACTTATACCCATTCCTTTCTTGAGGCATCAAACGTTCTGACTCATAGACCCCCTTTTCATCCAGTGTGAGACTCCCTCTTAACATGTGAGGATGACGCACTTTATCATCTTGAGGAATTTACTGAAAAGTGAGACAAAAAATATTTTCAAATCACAAAATCTAACGTTACAGGTGTGAGTTGTCCCTCGTACTTTGCTACGCTGGGGGAAAACAGAGAATGTCTCAAGCGAAGGCTTAGCCAAAATAAAACGCTTACCCTGAAATATTAGAGTAAGCGGTCAAACATATCATGATTTTTAATATGATGACCCCTTTAACTCAGCAATAACCTTGTTCTCAGGGTAAAACTTATAAGTTAGAGCGCCTGCAGAGCAGCCGCATGGACCTTTCTGCAAACTCTGACCCGGATTACAGGAACCTCCTGGTAATCCATTTACATATCCCCTCTTCTTTTTATAAGATTCTTCGTTCGTATCCGTGTTTAGACGACTGCCCTTTGCACCTTATTTTATACTAAAGTATAGCATAATATTATGCAAATGTGAATCTTCTCTCAATTCAGCACATCTCCATTACGACCTTAAGCTTCTTTCCTCAGCTCGGAAAACCACTTGCTGTTATGCTCGGCACTTGATGCCGCATCCACATAACCATCAATCATCATAGATGCGAATTCACCGCGGGATTTCGAATTAATTGCCGCCAAATAGAAGTGCCCTGCTATCATTATAATTAAAACCATCCCTGTCCAAAAATGAATCGCATAGCAAGTATTTAAAAAAGCAGCCGATACAGTATGACGTCCCAGCCACATTTCAAAACCAGTAAAAATCATCAAAAAACAGCCTATAATAACTAACCAGCCGAGAACTTTTTGCCCGGCATTGTATTTATCTTGTGGCGGTCTTACTTTCATTTTAATGAAGGGCACATAACCACCCAGGACTTTAAACCAGGCCATATCGTTCCTGGTAAAAGTTGTAATGGTGTCAATAAAACGCGCGAACCGATCAAAATTTAAAAGAATGTAGAGAGTAGGTCCTAACGTGAAAATTACGCCGGTCCAAACATGGACAAGTGATGCGTTCGCACCACCTCCAAATAGGTTGTTAATGCCGTTGCCGGACCAGTGGAAGCCTATTCCAGTAAATCCCAGGAGGATAAAAGTAATTAAGTGTATCCAATGCATCGTCCGGGTCTGCGTACCATGCTTTAAGGCTTTGCCTTTGACAATTTCCTTACTCATTTATAGCCTCTCCTTTCCAACATTTCATATCTTCTTATCTCTTTTTATGATACAGCTTTTACATCTTCTTTTGGATGATTCAGCTCCTCAATTAATGCGGGAATATCCTTGCCGTAGCGCGTATGCAGCAAATGATGAGACTTGCTGCTCAGCGGTTTTACTTCTCCCGGTGATAAGAATTCCTTGTATAATTGCTGAACTTCAGGATTCAGGTGCGACTTACGAATGGTCATCTTTTCATCCAAGGAATATAACCCGGCTGATCTTTGGGCAATATAATCAGTACTGGTTTTGGCGCTGCTGAACCCCAGTTTCATAAACAGACCGGAAAAGGCTGCAACCACTGCCAACGCGACTGTTCCTTTTAGAAACTGCCGCCTGTTTATGCCTTCTTTTTCATGAAATAATGTCATCGTTATTTCTCCTTTTTATTTTTATTAGGCATCCCGCCGGATCGGTTGCCCACCACCGTTAATACACCCACCCGGGCAATTCATAACTTCGATAAAATGATAGTCGAGTTTTCCTGCCAATACATCTTCAATTACCTGGCCTACATGTTTAGTTCCGGTTATTATGGCAACTTTCACCGGGAAAACTGTATTCCCCAAAGCTTTGATTGGCACCGGAACTGTAGCTTCTCGAACCGGAGCCAGTCCGCGTACAGCTTTTAATTCAATTTTATCCAAAGTTTGCCCACTCAATAACTCATAAGCGGTACGCAGCGCCGCTTCCATCACACCTCCGGTCACACCAAAAATCGTAGCCGCACCGGTGGATTGACCGATAAAAGAATCTGCTTGTTCATCTACCAGGATATTAAAATCTATCCCTACGTCCTTAATCATCTGGGCCAGTTCGCGAGTCGTTATTACCGCATCCACATCCTGGTGGCCGCTGCTGATCATTTCCGGCCGGTTGCACTCATATTTTTTAGCCGTACAAGGCATGACAGAAACAGAATAAACGTCGGCAGGATCGATGTTCAGTTTTTGGGGTAAATATGTCTTGGCTAATGCTCCAAACATCTGCTGGGGAGATTTGGCCGTTGACAAATGAGGAAGGATTTTAGGATAATTATCCTCTGCATATTTAATCCAGGCTGGACAACAACTCGTAAATTGGGGTAAGGGACCGCTTTCTTCGTAACCGGGTTGTCCTACTGCTTTAAATACCCGATTAATTAACTCAGTGCCTTCTTCCATAATTGTTAAGTCCGCAGTAAATTCCGTGTCGTAGACTTTATCAAAACCTAATTTTCTTAAAGAAGCAAACATTTTACCTTTGGCATTATACCCCGGCTCCTTGCCAAATTCTTCACCTAAAGCTACCCTGACTGCCGGCGCAGTTTGAACTACTACAAATTTTTTCGGATCAGTTAAAGCTGCCTTTATTTCTGCGATCATACTCTGGTCTTTGATTATTCCGGATGGGCAGTTAATCAGGCACTGCCCGCAATTGATGCATTTTTTTTGATCAATATGATGTTGTTCGCCAAGTTTTCCGGTTATGGCACCCGTAGGACATATTGGAGTACAGTGATCACAGGACTTGCATAGGGCAGTAACACTTATAATACCTTCAGCTGCTACAGAATTCACTATTCACCCTCCTAAAAACATAATTTAGAAAGCATTCTCTTGGTAATTTGAAAAAAGCGATTAAATCTTATTATAACCACACTTATATTTATGTATAAGTGTATCCTTATACACCAAGTACCTTCACCAATTTATTCACATACATTACCTGCATCAATCAGCTCATAATAGAAAAGACTCCACCTTCAGAAAGTGAAGCCATGCCAAAAAAAGCCTAACTGGCCTGGTCACCTCCTTTTCAATAGTGAAGGCATACCCGTTTCCAGGTACACCCCGAGGGCTTTAAGCCCTGGCCGGTTACCATAGATTACTCATTAGGTTGATCCGGCTCGGAGATAGGATTAATTAAGTTTTGTGAATCATAAATATAAATAGAAAAGACTCCACCTACAGAAAGTGAAGCCACGCCAAAAAAGCCTAACTGGCCTGGTCACCTCCTTTTCAATAGTGAAGGCATACCCGTTTCCAGGTACACCCCGAGGGCTTTAAGCCCTGGCCGGTTACCATAGATTACTCATTAGGTTGATCCGGCTCGGAGATAGGATTAATTAAGTTTTTGTGTGCGATAAACGTGCCATAAACATAGGTAATCCTTAGTAAACATGCATAAACAACCTATAACTGATTATAGCTTTATTGAGATTAACTTGCAAGAACATTATGACTCACAGTCAAAGAAAAACTGATTTATACGAATTGCCTTTCGTAGATTAACTGAAAAAACGCTTACCCTGAAATAATAGAGTAAGCGGTCAAAATATCATGATTTTTAAGATGATGACCCCTTTAACTCAGCAATAACCTTGTTATCAGGGTAAAATTTATAAGTTAGAGTGCTTGCAGAGCAGCCGCATGGACCTTTCTGCAAACCCAAACATCAGTTACAGGAACTTTTTGTTCTTAGCGTGGTAGTGCGTATGCAATAACTCATGAGATTTGTGTCCCAGGGGTTCAATCAGGAAGTCTTCATAAAGCTTGGCTACTTCCGTATTCAAATGTGACTTCCGAACCTCCATTGCTTCGTCTTCGACATAGATAGCATCAATCCGCTGGACACGTTTGGCATTGGCTTTGGTTATCGGTTGTCCGCCGCCGCCGATGCAGCCACCCGGGCAGGCCATGATTTCAATGAAGTGATAAGGGGATTCGCCGCGTCGAACCTGATCCATGAGTTTTCTGGCATTGCCAAGGCCATGCGCAATAGCTACTTTTACCACTGTCCCTTTGAGATCAACCGCAGCTTCCTTAATTCCTTCAAAACCACGGGTTACGGTAAAGTTAACGTCCGGAAGAGTTTCTCCCATCACTACTTCGTAAACTGTGCGCAGGGCAGCTTCCATAACCCCGCCGGTGGCTCCAAATATAACGGCAGCGCCGGTATATTCGCCCATCCAGGGGGAGAAGGGAGCGGGCGCCAGCTTCGTAAAGTCAATACCGCTCATCCGGAACAGGCGGCCAACTTCCCGCGTGGTCAGCACGATATCAACATCCCGGAATCCACTGCTGTTCATTTCTGGGCGGGACGCCTCAAACTTCTTGGCTACACAGGGCATAATGGATACCGAGAAGATCTTCTGCGCGGGAATTCCCATTTTGTCCGCCCAGTAGGTCTTAGCCAGGGAACCGAACATCTGCTGGGGTGATTTACAGGTAGACAGGTTGTCCAGCAGGTCGGGATAATAAGTTTCACAGAAATTAATCCAGCCGGGGCTGCAGGAGGTAAACATGGGGAGGGTTCCGCTATTTTTCAGACGGCTAAGAAGTTCGTTACCTTCTTCCAGGATTGTCAGGTCAGCGGTGAAGTTGGTATGCAGCACATGGTCGAACCCAATCTGCTTCAGACCGGCCACAAAGACTTCCATGGGCAGATCGCCGGTATTCATTCCAATTTCTTCACCTAACGCCAAGCGCACGGCCGGGGCAATCTGGGTAACAACGACAGTATCAGGATCGGCTATAGCCGCCAGCAATTTGTCGATCTCTTCGACTTCACCGATAGCTCCTACCGGACAGGCATGGATGCACTGACCGCACATGATACAAGGGCTGTCGAGCAAATCTTTGCCCAGAGTGGGAACTACTATGGCATCATTGCCGCGATTCTCGATCCCCAGGGCATTAACGGTCTGGATAACGGAACAGGCTTCAATACAACGACGGCAGAGTACGCATTTGTCAGGATCCCGGAACAGGGAAGGGGTAGAAAAGTCTTTACCGAGTCCTCTGACCTTCAACTCAAACGGGTTATCCCGGATGCAGTATTCGGCTGCCAGGCTTTGTAATTCACAATTTTCATTGCGGATACAATTTAAGCAATCCTGGGGATGATTAGCCAGAATCAGCTCCAAAATTGTTTTCCGGGCTTCGATAACTTTGGGAGTTTTGGTCTTGATTACCATTCCTTCCATGACTGGCTGTGAACAGGCTGCTTGGAGAAGATTGCTGCCTTCGACTTCACATACGCATACCCTGCAATTAGCCTTTACGGACTGGTCAGGGTGATAGCACAGTGTAGGAACACTTACACCGGCCTCTTTAGCTGCCTGCAGGATGGTTGAGCCATCAGGAACGGAAACTTTGATTCCGTCAACAGTAATGTTTAGCATTTTTTTCACTCCTTCCTACATCAGCTTAGCGTTATAATCGGCGGAAAAATGTTTGATGGTACTCAGTACCGGTGCGGGAGCAACTTGTCCCAGACCACAGAAACAAGAATAGGACATTACCCGACCCAGTTTACCCAGCAGAGCTACATCTGCAGAGGCCCCTTTACCGTCATTAATCTTATTCATTAAATCATGCATGCGCATCGTACCCTCTCGACAGGGAGCGCATTTGCCACAGGATTCATCTGCAAAGAATTTAGAGATCCGGGCAGTTACATCTACCAGATCCCGGCTTGCATCCAGCACAAATACTGCTCCGGAGCCAAGAACTGCCCCAATAGCAACCATGGCATCAAAGCTGATTTGGGTGTCCAGTTGGGAAGCGGGGATAAATGCCCCGGAGGTACCTCCGATTTGAACAGCCTTAAATTCTTTACCGGCCGCAATGCCGCCGCCGAATTGGAAAATTACTTCTTTGATCGTCGTATCGGTAGGAACTTCAAAGAAAGTTTTATTATTGACGTCGCCGGTTAGGGTTACTACTTTAGTGCCTGGATAGGAAGGTGCGCCAATCGCGGCGAACCAAGCGGAACCCTTCTCAAGGATTACCGGTATATTGGCGAATGTCTCAACATTGTTCACGATAGTTGGTTTGCCCCACAGTCCCACGACCGGTGGAAAAGGCGGTCTAATCCGGGGCTCTCCCCGGTTGCCCTCGATTGATTCGATCAGGGCGGATTCTTCGCCACAGACATAAGCTCCCGCTCCCAGGCGGACTTCAATCGAAAAATCTCCCAAAACCCCTTTTGCCTTGGCCTGAGCTATAGCCTGCTTTAAGGTTTCAGCAACTGAGGGATACTCGCCTCGACAGTAAATAAAACCTTGGGTTGCTCCGATTGCATAGCCGCAGATCGCCATACCTTCCAAAACGGTATGCGGATCATTTTCCATAATTATCCTGTCTTTATAGGTACCGGGTTCACCTTCATCTGCATTACATATAACATATTTCTGGTCGGCTTGAGCCTGGTAGGCAAAATTCAATTTCATACCACAGTTGAAACCGGCTCCGCCCCGGCCTCTGAGCTTAGATGCCTTTATCTCATTAATAAGGTCAACGTTACTCATAGCGCGGGCTTTGTTCAGTGAATTGTAACCCCCCACAGCAAGATAATCGTCTATCTTTTGTGGATCAATTTTCCCGTAATTACGCAGCACAATGCGCATTTCCTCAGCCATCTCTATGTCCTCCTTTCCTGATAAATCAGGTGTTTGTTTCTAATTGCACAATCTATTTCCTATTTGCACTCAGCTAATATGCCGGAAATCTTGGCTGGAGACACATCCACAAATGGTTTACCGTTGATCGTTATTACGGGGGTACCCTGGCACTGACCCACACATTCAGTAAATTCGAGGGTGAAGAGACCGTCGGCAGTACTGCCGCCCATGCTGATCCCCAGTTCTTTTTCCAAAGCAGCGACCACCTCGGCAGCGCCGGCAACGTGACAGGGTGCGCTTTCGCAGATCCGGATCACATTTTTACCACGGGGCTTAACTGAAAACATGGAGTAAAATGTTGCTACACCATAAGCCTGCGCCACCGGTTTGTTAAAAACGCGAGCTGCCTCCAGGATAGCTTCCTCGGGTAAATAACTGAGTTTATCCTGGATAGCGTGAAAAGCTTCGATCATCCCTCCGGGCACATTTGCATAGTTAGCGAGAATCTCCTGATAATCCATTTACATATCCCTCCTCTCTTTTAGAAGATATATCCGCCTTTATAATCCTTAATACTTGTAAATTTTATCACATGAAGATAATGTAATCAAGATTTTTTTCGAATCGACTAAAGCATTAGAATATTGTTGAAACGGGTAGTTAATATTGAACAGTGATGCCCTTTGGTTTTCAGCACTTTTTTCTGGGTAAAAATACCTTATGCTGTGGATAAGACATGCAGGAATATATTGGGTAAAGAGGTATTTAAAAACTGACCCCATAGCTTTTCCGAGTTGGCAAAGACCCATCCGATGATCTAAACTACTAATGAGCTGACATTGAGATCGCGCTGATAGACGCGACACTAAAAAACGAGAAAACACTTGCTATGGACGGCAAGTATTTTCATTTGTGTTCTCTTGGTGTTGACTCCAATTTTCGTCTCTCTAAGGAGACGATAAAGTAGGGATTCTCCTTTTTGCAGGGGCAATTTAAGCTGTAATTTTTTCGATTCTTACCGCCGAGACTTTGTACTCGGGAATACCGGCTATCGGATCAAATGACTCGGGAGCAGAATTGGTCAGTACATTGGCAGCTGCCTCGGCAAAATGGAAATAGGTGAATACAACATTATCATCAATGGTATCAGTTAACCTTGCCTTCAGTTCAATGCTGCCGCGTCTAGTTACCAACCGCACCGTTTCACCATTACTAATATGCATACTGGCTGCAGTATTAGGACTAATCTGCAACTCATTTTCAGGCATGATATCATTTAAACCTTCCACACGCCGGGTCATGCTGCCGGTATGATAATGGTAGAGACTGCGCCCGGTGGTTAAGATAGTTGGATATTCTCCATCAGGAAGCTCAGCTGCTTCTTTAAAGTGAATAGCATGGAATAGTCCCAGACCCCGGCTAAATTTTTCCTGATGCAATATCGGCGTACCCGGATGAGTCTCAGTTGGGCAAGGCCATTGCAGGCTGCCTTCTTCCAGGCGTTCGTAACTTATCCCCGCATAGGATGGAGTAACGGTACGTATTTCATTAAAGATTTCTTCCGGTGAAGCGTAACTCATCGGATAACCCAAGCGGGTGGATAAATCACAGATAATTTGCCAATCCTGTCGGGCAGCTCCCTTTGTATTGACGGCCTTGCGTACTCTTTGTACCCGTCTTTCAGTATTGGAGAAGGTACCGTCTTTTTCGGCAAAACTGGCAGCGGGAAATACTACATCAGCCTTCTGTGCTGTTTCAGTCAGGAAAATATCCTGCACCATCAGGAATTCCAGGTTGTCCAGCGCCTCTTCCACATGATGCTGATCGGGGTCGCTGACCATCGGATTTTCACCTAAACAAAGGATACTTTTAATTTCGCCATGATGCGCTTTAGTAATGGCTGCAGTCAGGGTGATCCCATTGTTGGGAGAAAGTGGAACCCCCCAGGCTTTTTCGAATTTTGCCCTTACTTCAGGATTACTAACCGGCTGATAGGCTGGATAGACAACCGGTAAAGCCCCCATATCGCAGGCGCCCTGTACATTGTTCTGCCCACGCAGCGGATTGACCCCGGCACCGGGCTTACCTAAATTCCCCGTGAGCAGTGCCAGGTTACACATCGATTTCACGTTATCGGTACCGGTGCTATGCTGGGTTACGCCCATGGCATAACAGAGCGCTGCGGACTTTGCTTCCGCATAAATTCGGGCAGCTTTCCGGATATCTTCCGCTGGAACCCCGGTGATTTTTTCTGCAACTTCAGGTGTGTAATCAGCCACTACAGCGGTCATAGCTTCGTACCCTTCGGTACGCTCGGCGACAAATTCTTTAGCCATCAGCCCTTCGCTAATGATCACATTCATCATGCCGTTTACCAGAGCCACATCTGTTCCAGGTCTGAACTGCATGAAGACATCAGCCATTTCAGCCAATTCAGTGCGTCGCGGATCTGCTACGATCAGTTTGGCGTCATTCTTGCGCACATTGCTTTTTATCTTGTAGCCGATAACCGGATGATTTTCGGTGGTGTTGGTGCCAATTAAAAAGATCGCTTTGGCATCGTGTTGTAACTCGTTGATGGAATTGGTCATCGCGCCACTCCCAAATGCTGCCCCCAGACCGGCGACAGTAACGGAGTGTCAGAGACGAGCGCAGTGATCAACATTATTGCTGCCGATTGCTGCCCTCATTAATTTTTGCGCCAGGTAATTTTCTTCATTGGTTATCCGTGCGGATGAAAACATGGCCAAGGAGTCGGGCCCATATTCAGACTTTACTTCATTTATCCTCCGGGCGGCGAAATCCAACGCTTCGTCCCAGGATGCCGGCCGCAGTTGACCGTCCTCTCTGATCAGGGGGGTGGTCAACCTGTCATCTGAGTTTACAAAATCCCAACCGAAACGTCCCTTGACGCAAAGCGTTCCTTGATTGACCGGACTTTTTTGAGCATCCCGCATCGAGGTAACCCCAACGATCTTATCGTCCTTGACGTTAAGCTCAAAGGTACAACCGGTCCCACAATAAGCACAGGTGGTGGGAACCTTACTTACCTGATAAGATTTACCCTTTCGAGCGGATATCTTACTGGTCAAGGCACCTACCGGGCAAACCATCACACACTGCCCGCACAGTACACAGGGGGAATCCTGCAGTAAGCCATTAAATGCAGTGGCAATATGAACATGATGGCCGCGTCCCTCCAGGTTGATTGCCTGGGAGCCGGTGATTTCTTCACAAGCTCTTACGCACTTGGTACACATGATACATTTATCATAATCCCTTTTAATAAACGGATTGGGGTCTTCCATGCCAAAATGCTGTCCTTGACCGGTATAGCGCGAATCCGTAACCCCGTAACGGTAGCAATAATCCTGGAGTTTACAGCTGCCGTCTCTTTCGCAGGTATGACATTCCAGTTTGTGGCGAGCCAGCAATAATTCCAGAATAATTTTTCTGGATTCAACTACATCCGGACTTTCAGTTTCAATAACCATTCCATTTTCAGCTGGGCTTACACAGGACGCCATAAGGTTAGGTCTTCCCTTGATTTCTACTATACACATGCGGCATGATCCTGCTAATTTTAGATCGGGATCATAGCACAGGGTGGGGATATCAGCGCCTGCTTGTTGACAGGCCTCTAAAACCATGGTTCCTTTCGGCACTTGCATTTCTTTTCCATTTATCGTTAATTTGATCATCGTTATTCCTCCTTTCCTAGGAATTAGATAATTTTTCTGTAATACTCATGCGCAAAATGTTTGATCGTCGATTGAATCGGGATGGGAGATGCTTGCCCCAAACCGCAAAAAGCCGCTTTTTGCATAACGCGGGTTAGTAATAATATGTTATCAATATCCTTGCTGCTTGCTTTACCGGAGTTGATCTTCTCCATTATTTCCCGGCAGCGGAAGGTTCCTTCCCTACAGGGGTTGCATTTGCCACAGGATTCATGTTCAAAAAATTTGGATATTCTGGTTACTATATCTACTATGTCGCGGGTCTCGTCCATGACAAAAACCGCACCCGATCCTAAAGCCGCGCCAATGGCGCCCATTGAATCATAGTCTATCTGGGTGTCCAGATTCTGTTCAGGTATGAATGCTCCGGAGGTTCCGCCCACTTGAACGGCCTTTAATTTCTTGCCGCCTTTTACTCCGCCGCCCAGTTTGTAAATTACATCCCGGAGGATATAATTGGTCGGCACCTCAAAGAAGGTAGTATTGACTGCATCCCCAGTCAGGGTAATTATTTTGGTGCCCGGATATTTGGCTGCACCAATTCCAGCAAACCAAGCCGACCCATTGGTGAGAATATAAGGTAGACTTGCCAGGGTTTCGACATTATTTACCACCGTAGGCTCTCCCCAAAGTCCCGCAACTCCTGGGAAAGGCGGCCTAAATCTGGGTTCTCCCCGGTGTCCCTCAATGGATTCGATCAGGGCGGTTTCTTCTCCACAGACATAAGCTCCTGCGCCCATTCTTACTTCAATATTAAAATCTCCTAAGACCCCTAATTTTTGGGCACTCTGTATGGCATTTTTCAGCAGTTTAACGATGGATGGGTATTCTCCCCGACAATAAATATAGCCCTGCTTTGAACCTATGGCGGTTCCACAGATAGCCATACCTTCTAAAAGAGCTTGGGCATTCTTTTCACAGATTATCCGGTCTTTATACGTACCGGGCTCGCCTTCGTCCAAGTTGCAGACTACATATTTAATCTCAGCATTCTTGGGTACAAAGCTCCACTTCAAACCGACATTAAAGCCTGCTCCGCCACGACCTCTGTGTCCGGAGCTCTTGACTTCCTGAATCAAGTCGTTGCTTTCCATCTTTCGTGCTTTTTCTAAACCAACATACCCGCCTACCTTGACATATTCTTCAGCACTTTCCGGATCTATTTTATCGGCATATTCTAATAGCACGCGCATTTCCTCAGCCATCTAATCCCCTCCTTTCCCTCTATTTATAGGCAGCTAGAACCTGCGGTAAAATTTTTGCAGTTACGTTGAACACGGGTTCACTATTAACAGTTATTACTGGAGTTGCCTGGCATTGTCCCACGCACTCCGTTAGTTCCAAAGTAAATTTACCATCTGAAGTTGTTTCACCGATTTTAATGCCCAGTTGGCTCTCCAATGCTTTTAATAATTCATCAGCACCAGCCACATGACAGGGCGCACTCTCACACATACGGATAATGTATTTGCCACGTTTTTCTACGGACAAATAGGAATAAAAGGTAGCCACTCCATAAGCCTGGGCTACAGAAATACCGAATACCCGAGCTGCTTCTACCAGCGCTTCCTGAGAAATATAATTAAATTCGTTCTGCAGGGCATGGAAGGCTTCAATTATTCCTCCCTTTTGGTCTTGACAAGCAACAATGATATCTTTGTAATTAGCCATTATATCACCTCCTTACTTAATTAAATGCTTCACCACTATTCTTTTCGAACTTATAAGGTTAACAAAACCAACAAAAAGTGAAAGTTTAATTACTCGAACTGTGCAGTTGATAGTGAACTCGTTCAACTTAAGTTGAACATCGAGTCTTCGGTGACGAAAGCCTCCAGTGGAGGGTTTCGCCGAAGCCGCACGTCCCAAAAGGAATTCTTAGCGGCGAAGTCGGAGTCTACCCCCACCGAAGCAGAATAAAGCATACCTCTCCCACTTGTAGAAGTGGGAGTCTTACGATTGGATAAACAAGCCATCGAGGATTATTCAAGTAAGTTATCAAAAAACACAATAAAAAAGTATGGAGTCGCTCCGCTACATTCTTCTCAAATAGTTCTTTTAAAGAACTTAAGAATGATTCCAGTGCAGAAACCTATTTTTCATCTCAAAGATTATTGCTATAACCTATTTTATTCGAAAAGGCCCATAAAAAAGGCTAAAAGCGTGTAATCTTTATTCAATTTGGAGTGAAAAATATATCGTTTAGACTTTCTGCACTGGAATCAGGAATATATTTAATCTAAGCTTTAGCACTCTTATCAGGCGCAACCGGTGCTGCCGGAGCTTTTTTCAGATATGAATACCAGTACAGGCTGGCTACAAAGATAGCTCCGCCTACGATATTCCCAAGGGTTACCGGTATCAGGTTTTTCATTATGAAGTTGCCCCAGGTGAAAAGATTTCCCACAGTAGTTTTAAATGCTGCTACTGCAGTTGCTGCCGCCGCCGGATCCGCCAATTGGGCTGCGCTAAGGGTTGACTGCGCTGCTACATCCAATACTGCTGGAATTTGAGAGACAACCAGACCCATAGGTACAAAGAACATATTGGCCACACTATGCTCGAAGCCGCTGGCAACGAAGGCCATAATGGGGAAGAATATTCCGAAGATCTTGCCAGCTACATCTTTGCTGGCCAGTGCCAACCATACTGCCATACATACCAACCAGTTACACAGGATAGCACGGCAGAATGCGCCCGCCCAGGTTAGTTCCAATTTGCCTTTGGCTACAGCCAGTGCTTTAGCTCCGACTGCTCCCTTAAATAAGCCGACTGCAGGAGCTGCATCAAAGAATCCATAAAAGCCACCGGCCATTATATAAACCAATAAAAGAGATCCTATGAAGTTTGCAATCCAGACAATTATCCAGTTCTTTATAAGACTTCCCCAAGTGTTTTGCCCATTTAGCGCTCCAATCATCATAAACATATTGTTGCCTGTAAACAGTTCTGCGCCACCAATAACCACTAACATAAGACCTGTGCTAAACACTGCACCGAACAAGAGCTGACCAACACCATTACCCAGGTACTTTGGTGCATCATGACCTACTACTGTTGCCAGATTGGCTCCGAAACCGATATAGGCTCCGGCTAAAATTCCAAGTATTAACAATTTGCCAATTGATAGGGTTGACTTGGCTTTTCCTATACCGCTGGCATTACCCGCTACTTCTCCTGGTCCAAAGAAATTCATACTTTAAACATCCCTTCTTTAAAAAACTTTAGAATAAATTCCTTTATAATAATTCATCCCAAATCTTTTTCTTCCCTAATTTTTATCTATCCTGGCGACCGATACTTTATATTCGGGCATCTTGCAACCAAGTCAAGGGTTTGCCGTGGGTCACATTTTTACTACGGGGCTTAACTGAAAACATGGAGTAATATGTTGCAGCACCATAAGACTGAGCCACTGGTTTGTCAAAAACGGTAGCTGCCAAAAGGATCGCTACCTCGGGTAAATAGATAAGTTCCTCCTAGATAGCATGAAAGCTCCTATCATCCCCCCGGGCACATTTGCATAGTAAGTGAGAATCTCCGGTAACCCATTTTATATCACCTCCTCTCTATAATAATATACCAAGTGCTAACGGAATATTAAGAGCGGAAATATATCGTCATAGTATTATTCCATGTGAAATATGGGGTATGCGCAGATACACACGTTACACATATTTGTCATAGCATAATGCTATTCTATGTGAAATATGGGGTAATTTCAATAGTTTTTTAGGAAATAATTAGAATGATTGCTGTGGAATATTTTGGATCATCCACCTACCACTCATAGTGATTCATAAAAAGGTCATTTTACTGATTAATAAGCGAGTTGTAAATTATTGGTATCACCACGTAAAATTGCATTATTTTTTAAACCACACGCACGATAATTTTGTGTAAAACGTCGGTAGTATAACCCAAGTTAACCCCTGCATCTTTAATATGGTGGTAAACTTCCCGATATTTCAAGGCCTGCATCGCGTCTGGACTATTAAATAACACCACCATACCTGCCCGATACTCGTTTTCTATAGCACTCTGGGCCTTGCGGATTATTCCTATTTTGTTTTTCGATTTGCGCGGATCTTTTTTTAATAGCTGGATTGCTTCAGCAAGTTGATCTGTCCCTATCTTCAATTGCTGCACCATGTTATGAATAATTGAATCCTCAACCACTTTAAAAGCATCCATTGCCGTTAGCGTAGATTTTGCGTACTCGACGATCCTATCCATTTCAATGGAAATAGAATATATGTCCTGTCGGTCAAAAGGAGTGACAAAGGCTTCTATTAGATAGTCTTCCATAGAAAACCGACACCGATCCGCCACATCCGCCTCGCTTAATAATAGTTGGTAGTCTTCTTCTGAGCGGCTGCTCAGCCAACGGCTCAAATACCCCACCAAGTTGGCAGTGGCTTCTGCCTGATCCCCTATCATCTTATAAAAATCATGTGTTACGGGAAACAACCTCTCCCAAAAATTAAGTTTAGCCATGATTTCCTCCCCTGCTCAGTCAACTATTATTATCCCATTAAACGCAACATGTAAAATACCATTGCTGCAACGATTGCAGACGCAGGTATTGTAATACACCAAGCAATAATAATTTCTTTACCAATCTTCCAGTTAACCATCCGGAATTCATCCGCTCCGCCAACTCCTGCTACACTACCCACAACAACATGAGTTGTTGATACAGGAGCACCAAGTGCTGTCGCTAAAGCAACGCACCCACCCGAAGAAAGCTGAGAATTCAGGCTATGGATCGGACGAATCGTGTAAATACCTCTCCCAATGGTTTTCATGATCGGCCAACCACCAAGCAACATTCCGGCAAACATGGCTGCACCAACTAAACCTTTAACCCAGATTGACCCAACTTGACCACTTGAATAACTTGTGGAAGCTAAAGCCAGCGATATAATCCCAACCGTTTTTTGAGTATCATTGGCGCCAAAACTATAAGCTAATACCCCAGCTAGTACCCATTGTATTCTTTTTATCCGGCTATTTAGTGAGAATTTCGCATTTCGCAGAGCGATATTCGCTATTTTTTGAAGTATAAACGCAACTATAAACCCTAAAATAGGAGATAATATTAACAACAGCACAATTTTCGATATTCCCATTAATTGATGACTTGGACCAATCAGCTCGCTCCAACCCCATAAAATATAATTTGAACCACGAGCAATCCAAACTGCTCCCACTAATCCTCCAATCAAAGCATGCGTGGAACTTGACGGAAACCCGAATTTCCAAGTGACAAAATTCCAGGCCACAGCCCCGATCATCGCAGCTAATAGTACATTAAGCAAAGCCGTTTCTGTCGGTATTGTAACAATTGCCGAAACAGTATTGGCTACAGCACTACCACTCGTCAACGCTCCGGCAAAGCTACAAATAGCTGCTAATAATATCGCCTGGAGCGGGGTTGCCGCTCTACATGAAATAAACGTTGCTACAACAGAACTAGCATCATGAAAACCATTAGTAAATGTGAAAATAAGTGCTGCTAAACAAACAATTGTTAACATCTCTATCGTAGAAATTGTCATTTTCCACCTCTAAACAACAGACCACTATGCAATTTCTTGAATGGTCGCTACACTGCATTATATGCTAATTTTTGTGTGGGTAAATACATTTTCGCTTTGGCAAATCCCGGTAAGATACCTATTGGCAGGAGGTAACAGTAATGAACTGTACTTATCCTGGATTCATTCCAGACATGCTTCAATAAACCCTCTAAATAATGCATAGCTATGATTTTCCGTATCCATACTCTCCGGGTGCCACTGGACCCCTACGCAAAACTTTGCCCCGGGCTTTTCAATCCCCTCAATGATCCCATCTGAGGCGAGCGCATTTTGAATAAAGCCAGGTGGAATTTCTAATACAGCTTGATGATGGAGGCTGTTAACTCCGATTTTCGTCTCTCGAAGCAGACGATAAAGTAGCGATCCTCCTTCGATCTCCACATTGTGCCAAACGTATTGACGTGGGGCTGTTTGGCTATGTTCCATTGCAGCAGGATATTGGCTGGAAATATCCTGATAGATTCTTCCCCCAGCTGAGACTGCTAACACCTGTATGCCACGGCAAATCCCTAAAAGCGGGAGATTCTGATGCATTGCCAGTTGAGCAAGTAAGAGCTCGCTAAAGTCCCGCTCAGGAAAACACTTGCCAACTCCGCGATGGGGATCTTCTCTTAAATAAACGGGGGAAATATCCCCTCCGCCCGTTAAAAGCAAACCTTTAATATGATCCAATAAGTCTCTACCATCTTCATGTGTTCGGACTGGCGGAAGAATAAACGGGATTCCGCCCGCTTTTCTAACTCTTTCAACATAATAATAACGTGGAAACGTCTCTAGCTCTTCCGTACAATGAGCCGCTGTAATACCGATCACTGGTTTTTTTAACATCTCATTCGTCTCTCTTTCCAACCTTCCAGAAAGTTATATGAGCAAATAAAAACAGCGTCGATTATTGTCTCCGCTGCGCTGCCTTATTTCTCAAATATCCGTAAGTCCCAGACTAATTTCGGTAGCTTGATCCACCCTAAGCATCACTTCTTCATCCAAAACAGCCACTTTTTCTTTAAGCCGACTTTTATCAATCGTTCGAATCTGCTCAGTTAGAATGACGGAATCTCGTTCTAAACCGCTTCGCTTAGCTCGTACTTCGACGTGAGTGGGTAATTTTGCTTTGGCAATCTGAGAAGTAATTGCGGCAACAATTGTCGTCGGGCTGAATTGATTCCCTATGTCGTTTTGAATCACGAGGACTGGACGAGTTCCCCCTTGTTCTGAGCCGACGACAGGGTTAAGCTCAGCGTAATATATTTCCCCGCGTTTTATGATCATCTCTGTTACGTCACCATCGTTTCTTCATAATACAATAATACTTCTTGTTCCGCAGAATATAACTCCCTGGCTATCGACAAATTCAGTTGTGCCATCTCCAGGTATCCCTTACGCATCTGCTCATGAATTCCCCTCTTCCGGCGTTCGTAAAGGATACTGTTAAGTGCTTCTCGAATAAATTCACTACGATTGCGTTTCTCAACTGTGACTATCCCATCAACTTCCGCAAGCAAACTCTCCGGCAAACTGATCATAATCCGCTTACTTTCTGCCACATTAGCACCCCCAAGTCATTCAGCTAGCTAAAGCTATACTCTATTATAGACAGCAATACAAAAAAGTGTCAACGAACAATAAGGATAAATTAGCCTGACACCCTTGAAAATACGGCTATTTCAGCATGTAATTTATGGTAACCGGAAAATTCAAAGAAAATAATACGGAAACCTCGTGTACTAAAGATAGTCTATCAGTATATCAATAATGCTATACTGTTTTTACACAAAATCAACTATTTACTTAATTTCGTACTTGCTTCAATAGCCTTTTAACCATGACCTCATGGGCTAACTCTTCCAAGCGGTCGTCAAGTTCCTTTAGGCGAGTATCCGCTCCACGCCTGAGAATGGCCAGTTCCAACAACAAATCAGCGAAGTGTGGATTTTTCGGGAGAAGTGGTCCGTGCAAATACGTGCCGAAGACATTACGGTATCGTACCCCCTCCTCCCGGTCATCCCCGTTATTCCCATGCCCAAATAGAACTTTACCTAAAGGCATAACCCCTTCACCCAAATATGTTTTACCTAAGTGATTCTCGAACCCAACCAATGTCCTTTCATCAATCTCCACAACAACATTACCTATTAAACGCTTCGCTCCGGCGATGGTCCAGATATCTATGATGCCCAACCCCTGAATTTTTTCTCCACTAGCCATTTGATAGTATCTGCCCAACATTTGATACCCGCCACAAATGGCAAGAACGACAAGGCCATTTTCTATGGCACTTCGAAGTTCCTTTTCCCGACGCATCAAATCCTGAACCAGCAGGGCTTGTTCACGGTCAGACCCTCCGCCAAGAAAGAGAATATCCATCCCCATAAAGTCCAAGTCATCACCCAGAGAGGCTTTCTGAATTATTGGTTCAATCCCTCGCCAACGGCAGCGGGCCGCCAACACTAAAATATTCCCTCGATCTCCATAAAGATCAAGCAAGTCCGGATAAAGATGGCAAATATTCAGCTTCACTTTGTACGCCCCCTGTCCGTCAACTTTAGCCTTGGGATAAGACAATCCTGCTTTTTTTTTGCCTACATTCCAGGAACTCACGAAGTGGAAATAGCAAAGTATAGGTGGGTAATATAAAGGCCGCCTCTTTCGCCGCCCGGCTTGCTTGCAAACGATCAAGCGCCTCAGCCAAAGTATGTTCAATGACAAGTTTCTCGACGGATACTCCGGCATATTTAAGCCTCAGGGCCATGTCCTCCGCACGAAGTCCGGTACATATTACTTGGTTTATACTAGCATCATGCGTCCCTAATCGTTCAAAATTAACATCCCAAAGCCAGGAAATATCCCGTCCATCTGCGGCTAAATCATTGATGCCAATTAATATCCGGAGGGGTTTATTTACTCCCAGCATCGTCTGAATAACCTGATCAAACCCTGTGGGGTTTTTAACGAGAGTTAAGGTGATCTCCCCTTCCGGCAAAAAAAACCGTTCCATCCGTCCGGCCTGGGGAATAAACTCCCTCAACCCTCTTTCAATCAAACTGTCGTTTAATCCCAGTTGACGAGCTGCAGTAAGTGCTGCCAACGCATTGTACAGATTATAGTACCCTTGCAGAGATAATGTAAATAAAGTCACATCCACCTGAAACAGTAGCAAACCCTCCTCCGGACGAACATTTTGAGCTAATATTTCAGGCACAGGACGGTGGAATCCGCACCCTAAGCAATTGAAAATTCCCAATTGCCCGTAATGAAAAAGTGAATAATCAAGGGCAGTGCCACATAACGGGCAGAACCTCGCTTCCCGGGTTTCCTGGCTCTCACTTCGGCTATCCGGGGTACGTTCCACGCCATAGTAAATCACCTGCGCATGATCCACGCCAAACTGGACAACCAAAGGGTCATCCGCATTTAACACGAGGACCGTTTCATTAGGTAGAGACTCTCTGACCATACGAACGGTTGCATCTAACTCCCCGTAACGATCAAGCTGATCACGAAAAAAATTGGTAACAATAGCCAAAGTGGGCGACACCAGTTTGCAAAATTTAGGTACTGTCGCTTCATCCACTTCCAGTAAAGCAAGACTCGCCCGTGAAAAACCGTTCCAGCGCGTATTTTGGATTAAAGCCCCCGTAATACCGGTCAAGAGGTTTGCCCCAGCCTGGTTATTGGCAAATTTTTCCCCGGATTGACATAATATGCTGGCGAGGAGATTAGCTGTTGTTGTTTTTCCATTGGTCCCAGTGATCATAATAATCCCGTCCGTATAAGCCACACTCAGGCGCCTCATTATCCCGGGATCAATCCAATTGGCGATTTTCCCGGGCAAGGTTGTCCCCTTTTTTCCGGTCACTAACAGCCCCTTCGTTATTATCTTACCTGCCCATAAGGCAACCCAAAAACGCCACGTTCGCTTCATCGTATCTCCTTAAATCGTAATCTCATAAATTATAGCATTCTTAATTGTATTATCAACCAAAAACAGTTTCCTGCAAACCTCAACACGAAATATCTCAAATCTATCTGCACTCAAAACTCATCTTGTTTGACATACTTCTGCGCAAATCACCATATTCCTTCAATTAATGTAACCTTATGGCATTTCTTAACCATTATAATATCAAAAGGAAAAGCCTTCACCCGAGTTTATATGAAGGCTTTTCCTTTTGACGTTTGTAATTCTATAATAATTTGAAAGGAACCCATACAGCGTTGTCAGTATTTTAACATTAATAGGCCTTGAAACCGTTGATACTTTGATGAACAAACATATCAAGCATAGGGCCAAGCACAAAGCTTAAGAAAACTCTAAATCCTTCCGTCAATACCAGGGCCACACCAACACGGAGCAGAAGACTTACCCCACGGGATGTCGATCGTCGCAAAATTCCATCAAAATCAAGGGCTCCGGCAGCACTCCAACCGAGTACCAGACAAAGAATAAAAAATGCGTAATTCAGCCAAGTGGTTAGATCAAACACGGCCTCACCCCCTTGCCACAACTTATGATGTAACCGGGGATTTTATGTTAAATCTTAGTATGCAATTCCCTGTGCATACATAGCATTAGCAACCTTGATGAAACCTGCGATGTTTGCCCCAACTACTAGATTATCTTCCACTCCATATTCTTTTGCAGCTTCACTTGCATTATTATAAATATTAACCATTATGTCCTTGAGTTTTGCATCAACTTCTTCAAAAGACCATGAATATCTCATGCTATTCTGGCTCATCTCAAGTGCGGAAGTTGCCACGCCACCAGCGTTTGCAGCCTTAGCCGGACCAAATACTACTTTATTCTCAATAAATAGATTAGCCGCTTCAGCAGTAGTAGGCATATTTGCACCCTCACCTACAGCGTAGCATCCATTTGCTATTAAAGTCTTCGCTGCTTCTTCATCCAATTCGTTCTGGGTAGCACACGGTAAAGCAATATCACACTTAACATTCCAGATACCGGCGCATCCTTCTTGGTAAGTCGCACCTGGATGAAACTCAACATATTTACTGATTCTTTGTCTTTCAACTTCTTTTAATATTTGAATGGTTTCCACGTTTATTCCTGCAGGGTCATAGATATAGCCATTTGAGTCACTCATGGCAACTACTTTACCGCCTAATTGGCGAACCTTTTGTGCGGCATAAATAGCAACATTCCCCGAGCCGGAAACGGTAACGATTGCTCCATTAAATGACTTACCCTTAGCCTTCAGAGCTTCATCCATAAAGTAGCAAAGGCCATAACCTGTTGCTTCTGTTCTGGCTAAACTTCCACCGTACTCTAATCCTTTTCCTGTGAGAACTCCGGTAAATTCATTCCGGAGTCTTTTGTACATTCCATAAAGATAACCGATTTCACGACCACCTACACCGATATCTCCGGCCGGTACATCCGTGTCTGCTCCAATATGTTTAGACAACTCGACCATGAAGCTCTGGCAGAATCTCATTACTTCTCCATCTGATTTACCTTTAGGATCGAAATCACTTCCGCCCTTGCCTCCACCTATGGGAAGACCTGTCAGCGAATTCTTTAAGATTTGTTCAAAACCAAGGAACTTGATGATACTTGCATTGACGGACGGATGGAGTCTTATCCCGCCCTTGTAAGGACCAATGGCACTACTAAACTGTATTCTGAAACCACGATTTACCTGGACCTCCCCATTGTCATCAACCCATGCAACCCTGAAAATAATTTGCCTTTCCGGCTCTACAAATCTACTGAAGATATTTGCTTTTAGCCATTCAGGATGTTTCTCGGCAACCGGCTCCAGTGATTCCAGTACCTCTCTTACTGCCTGGTGAAATTCAGTTTCGTTTGGATTTCTCTTTGTTACTTGTTCCATTACATTTGCTAATAGTTTCATCATAATTCCTCCCAAATTACATCAATCTTCAGCGAGTCACTCATTCTACTGCCGTCCAAATGTGCTCTGATAATTTTGCAGCTACAGTAGGAGTGCGATGTACCATCCGCACGCAGATTAGTAACTGGAACACCTATGCTCCTGATATGTGTTCGTCGGTAGGACTATTCTCGCGATGAGGTGAGCGAACTGGTTAGGCAACCGACTACAACAGCTACTAAAATTTTAAATAAATCTTTTTTTAACACACTGTTATTTTAACATATCCCATGAATAATGGTGACAAAATACCCTAAAGTATTATGTATTTTTCACTTCTCCTTGGGCCCAAGATATACTCGGGGAACTCGTTTGGATATTCCACAGACCACTTCATAGCTGATGGTTCCGATCCACTCCGCCATCTCTGTCGCAGTAATTTGATCATATCCATCTTTTCCCAGAATTGTTACGACATCGCCTACTTGTACTCCCGGTATCTGGGTAACTTCAAGCATGGTCATATCCATACAAATTCGCCCAATCATTGTAGAACGTTTCCCATGGATTAGCATTTCTCCTTGATTGGAAAGCGCTCKGCGCAGCCMATCCGCATACCCGACAGGGATAGTAGCCACACGTGTTGGGTATGCTGCTTGAAACGTACGGCCGTAACTTACGCTTTCTCCTGTTTTTATACTTTTGACTTGAGTAACTTTAGCTTTCCAAGCCATTACCGGTTCCAAACCGACAGCTCCGCCAATTTGAGAAGAAGGAGTAAAGCCATAAAGACTAATTCCCGGACGAACCAACTCGAAATGGAATTCCGGGATCTGAAGGATCGCCGCGCTGTTTGCCACATGACGAATGGGAATAGTTAGCCCAGCCTTCTTCAGCTTATCATAAAAGGATTGAAAGCGGTTTAGCTGCTCCCTGGCAAACGAGAGATCTCTTTGATCTGATGTAGCAAGGTGAGTATAAATTCCTTCAATAAATAGGTTAGGTAAAGCGGCAATTCTCATGATCTCAGGGAAATCTCCCTCTCGAAATCCGATCCGGTTCATTCCTGTATCGATTTTCAGATGAAATCTCGCTGTTCGGTTTTGTTTCACGGCCGCCCCAGAGAGCGCTTGAGCCTGCGTCAATTGGAAAATAGAAGGGATAATCTCCTCCCTAACTAAAATATCCGACTGATCCGGCTCGGTTGCCCCAAGGACCATGACCGTAAGCTCCGGAAACGCTGCTTTAATTTCCAGTGCCTCTTCCAGTAAAGCAACACCATAACGCTTAGCTCCGCACGCAAGCAGCGTTTTTACAACTGGTATTATTCCATGTCCGTAGGCATCAGCCTTGACAATTGGCATCATTTCAGTTCGCGTATACGCTTGAAGCTTATAGTAATTTTCTCTCAGCGTTTGGAGATTTACCTCAGCCCAAACCTGTCGTAACCCCATAAGTTCATCCCCTCTTTCCCTAAATTTGGCCGAACTTCCAACTCACGCCGAACTGTAGGGAGCTTATCCGCCACTTCCGATGCACTGAATCCTGACCACCCGTACTCACCTGCTAAAATATCCGCTGCCTTCCCATGCAAATAGACGCCCAGGCACGCCGCCTCAAGCGGGGCAACCCCTTCGGCCAACCATGCCAGGATGCTGCCTGTGAGCACGTCTCCCGTCCCCCCTGTGCCAAGTCCCGGATTACCCGTAGAGTTGAAAAAAGCGCGACCGTCGGGAGAAGCAATAATGGTCACAGACCCTTTTAAAACAACTACCGCTTCCCATTCAACCGCTTTCGCCACTGCAAGATCTAATCGATTGCTCTCAACGTCTTCGACACTACACTCGCAAAGTCGCGCCATTTCACCTGGATGAGGGGTAAGAATCAGCGGGCCTTGGCCATTTCTTAAACCCAGTAAACCCGGTTCTTTGGCAACCAAATTGAGGGCATCTGCGTCCAGGACTACCGGGCAGCTTATGTTTCTCAAGATTTCCCCTAATACCGAAATAAACTCGGGATTTTGGGCTAAACCCGGGCCTACTGCAAGAGCTTGGGCGTTCTCAGATTGTCTTAAAATCACAGACCAAGCTTCTCCGTTCAGGCACTCTTCCCCCGGAGCAGACCAAATGGTCGCCTCCGTGATTGCAATATCCATTTCCTTTGCTATTCCCTTGGGAGCAACTATTTGCAGTAGTCCAATCCCGCTACGCAAAGCCCCCCGTCCAGCTAAAACAGCTGCCCCGCTCATTCCTTTAGACCCTGCCACCAGAATTCCCTTGCCATGGGTTCCTTTATGTCCTTTTAGTTTGCGGATGGGGATCATTTTGCGCACATCGTCATCGGTTAAGACAAAAGTGGAAATTCCTTCATCTTCGAGGTAGGATGCAGGAATAGAAATAGGATCCACAACGACCCTTCCACTATAGTCTGGTCCTTCACCAAGAAAAAGACCCCATTTGGGGAGTCCAAAGGTGACCGTAGTCTGGGCGTGAACCGCAGTACGATAGACCTTGCCCGTATTGGCCTCCACCCCGCTGGGAATGTCAATAGAAACCACCCATCCCGGAGTGCAGTTCACTTCATCCACATATTCTTCCACCAGACTTGGCAAGGCACCACGCATCCCAATCCCATATAGTGCATCCACAACGACGTCCGCTTGAGCCAATGCTAAACGAGCCAAACGGTGTTGTTTCTCTCCTTCGATCACAAAACATTTCCCCGTGGTTCCTTGATAAAGGCGTAAATTGATAGCTGCATCTCCTTTTAATTCCTTCAGTTCCGCAAATAAAAAGGCCGTGACATCCATGCCTTGAAACACTAAATGTCGAGCCACAGCCAAGCCATCTCCGCCATTGTTACCCTTACCAACTAAGATCACTGCTTTTCGACCGCTTAAACCTGCTTCCTCCTTGGAGAGACAACGCCGTATCTCTTCGACAACTGCCCAGGCCGCATTTTCCATCAGGACTATACTTGGAATGCCATAATGATTAAAGGCTTTTTCCTCGATCTGCCGCATCTGTTCCGCATTGACCACACGCACTTTCCTCACTACCTCCGTTCTCTCTCTTTATTTTAAATACCCTATCTTTTCTTATAACTTATATCCGTTTTCTTTCATTCCCCGTCGAATCCAAGCCCCGTCGTAACTCAGCCAATGAATGAGATGAATTGCAAAGCGAACCATCAAGCGGGAGGAGCGTGTCGAGCGCAGTTGGAGAAGCGTTAAGACGCACATTGGCCGCACTTGCAGATTGCCCAGAGGTTATGTGCGTTAGCTTCGTAAACAAGCGAGCCGCTCTGAAGCTTTGGTGAACGTGCAATTCACCTCATTCATCCTATTCAGCTTAAAATTGCAAACGCCATCGCCAGCGTTCGATTATGAGATAAACTGACACGCACTTGGGACCCGCCGCGAGCCAAAACCAAATCCATGGCTCTAGAACTGAGATAGACCAAGGGTTCTCCACTTGGATCACTTAAGATTTCAATATCATGCCACGCCAAGCCGCGGAGACCTGTCCCCAAGGTTTTAAGGACCGCCTCTTTTCCGGCGAAACGGGCTGCATAACTCTGGAAGCCTTTGTTAATTAAGTTTTCTCGTTCTCGAGTCGTAAAAAGACGTGCATATAACTTGGGTTGCCGTTTAAACGCCATAACCACTCGTTCTATTTCAATAATGTCAATACCAGGATACATTTTGCCTACTCCAAATCACAGAATTAATTGTTGCAACTTATCTTGTCCCTCCGGGGATCCTGCTGCCAGTAATACATCTTCTGCGCGAAGGACAAACCCAGCTTCCGGAGAAAACTGTTCAAAACCATCTCGAATCACCGCGACAATAGTGGTTCCCGTACACTCCCGAACCCTTAATTCCCGCAAAGTCTTTCCAATAGCAGATGAGGTCTTTCCGATCTCGATTTCCCCGACATCMAGCCAACGGGACATTATGCGGTCTGCATATCCCTGCAGTTGGTTAAGATGCCTCTCAATCTTCATATCATTTTCGCGCCTTATCTCCATTAGACTTTTTAACTCTTCTAAAAAAACTTGTATTTCTCCTTTTTGATTTACGGATTTAAAAAATTTCTCCGCCATAGCTTTCGATGTTACAGTAATCCCTACGCCTTGACTGACCATTACCACACCGACATTTTGCAATATTGCGATAGCCCGGCGAACGGTCTCCGGTGAGACATTATATCGCCCTGCTAAAGTAGAACGACCGTGAATCTTTACTCCTTCATGGTATTCCCCCATCATGATAGCATGCGCTATATCAACGGCTATTTCCTGATAGCGTGCCTGCTCCAATATGTTCAACTCCTTACTCATAACATACCGCAGCAAAGCTGCAGACAATAAAAATAAAATAGCCGTTCCTCAATAAATCGGCAACTAAATTGCCAGTCCCAAGATATCGGATGATATAATGGGCAGTGGTAAAACACTGAATGCGAGGTAACGGCTATATGAAGAGTATAAATAATTATCACGATCAAATCAAGGGAATTCTGCACGGTTTTGATCGAATCATATTTAAAGGACATCTTCGCCAGTTCTTTAGTCAATCAGGGCAATCACATTTTCTAAGTACGGAAAATGTATTGCTTAAAGACTATAGTGCTTATGCTCAATCGATTACCTCACAAATCAAAGAGCATGCACGTATGATGGCTGAGTCTCTTGGACGCCCTTATATCTACCTGAATTCCCCTAAGACTTCCAAAGAAGGAACCGCACAAGAAGTTTTGAAGAGAAACCCTGTGCAGGAAGGCCTTGTTTGTGTCATTGCTACCGTCGAGCTTTGTACAGCATTGGAGTCCTACAAGAATCACGAAACCCACAAGATCGAGCTACGAAATAAGAAACGCAAATGTCTCTATCTTTATTTTTACTACATTGACAAGGAATTTGGGTTCATGCACATCAAACTTCAAACCTGGTTTCCTTTTGAAATACAAATATACATCAATGGCCGAGAGCATTTAGCTAAGCTGCTGGACCAAGAGGGGATTGGGTATCAACGCTATGACAATTGTTTTCTTCAAATCGACAACCTGGAACGGGCTCAGGAATTGTTTAATGGGTTTATAGAGCGCAAACTGTCACGAACGTTTGATGCATTGGCCCATCGTATTCATCCGTTTCTGAAACGGATCGAAGCTATCTTTTCCGTGGGATATTATTGGTGTGTGGAACAGTGTGAGTATGCGACAGATGTCATGTTCGAGAGCCGAGACGCCTTAGCGCGAATCTATCATGATTTGGTTGAACATGCCTTAATCTCATTTTCTTGTGACGATGTTATGATCTTTCTTGGACGCAAAATGCATCATGCATTTTCAGGAGAAATAGTCTCCGATAAGAACCGTAGGCCGCAAGGTCTACGAATTAAGCACAAGATGAAGAAAAACAGTCTGAAGATGTATGATAAGTGTAGCGTACTTAGAATTGAGACCACTATCAACCTGGATTCTCGGAACGCCTAACAATATTYCGTACGCAAATAGCCTGAAACACCCTAAAACACTGGATTTTCGACACTTTATACTGGACATTTTCCTTGTTATGTGTTATTATATACACATAACAAGGAGGTGTTCTCGTGCTCATTGTATACCAAAAAGATAAGCGATCAGGGATTACATATGCATACGAATCCAACGCTTGGTGGGATAAAAAAAAGAAACAGTCACGTTCCCAACGTACTCTTATTGGGCGTTTGGATGAGATAACCGGAAACATTGTCCCAACAGACGGGCGTTGCCGTAAAGATAAATCAAAACTGCAGTCTTCGGATAAAAGTCAAGGACCAAAACATGGACCTATACCACATACCGAAACATCACACCGTTTTTACGGTGCGACTTACCTCTTGGACTCTATTGGCGATTCCATGGGTATTTCACGGGATTTAGAACTATGTTTTCCTCATGATTACAAACAGATCCTTTCCATAGCCTATTATTTAATCCTCGAAAACAATAACCCGCTGTACCGATTTGAAAAATGGGGACTTACACATCATCACCCCTATGGTAAAGATATTTCGTCCCCACGGAGCAGCGAGCTGTTCGCATCGATAACGGATGAAGCCGTTGCACAGTTTTTTCGTCTCCAAGGCAATCGACGGATAGAAAAGGAGTATTGGGCTTATGACAGCACCAGTATTTCCAGCTACTCTGAAATGCTGAAGCAGATCCAGTACGGGAAAAACAAAGAAGATGATCGCCTTGCTCAACTAAACCTTTTGCTTGTTTTCGGAGAAGAATCGGGTTTGCCGTTTTACTACCGTAAACTTGCTGGAAACATACCCGATGTCAAAACCGTAAAAAACCTGCTTGCCGACCTGGATGTCCTTGGTCTAGGGAAAATCAAGCTCGTCATGGACCGCGGATTCTATAGCGAAGCCAATATCAACTGTTTGTACCGTGAGCACCTGAAGTTTTTGGTGGGAGTCCGGATATCGCTGGCCATGGTCTGCAAACAATTGGAGGCAGTATATGATGAGATACGCCAGTTTGAAAACTATGAACAGAATTTGGATACCTATGGCTATACCGTTCCTATAGAATGGACTTATACGCAAGATCGTCCCTATAAAGGCGATACCATAACCGAGAAGCGTAGTGTCGTTTCCAGAGCTATTTGTCAGTGGAATACCAGAATTCACTGTCAGTTGGAAGTTAGTATTTCCAGGATTACATGACACTCAGAAGTGCACTCTTCCAACTGACAGTGACAGTAGAACGATAGAAAAACAGCCCTCTTTGGCAGAGAACTGAAATGTTTCAAGAGATTATTGTCGTTCAGAAACGACCCGTGCAACGTTCGTAGCATCGACGGTATGCTGTTCACTTGTCATGGCAACCACTAAGCAGTTGGTACAGATCGAGTTAATAATGCGCGGAATTCCGTTGGAGTGCACGTAAATTGCCTTGATCGCATCTTCCGAGAAAAACATATGCGTACCGCCTGCTTTACGGAGGCTATGAAAGATATAGTCTTTGGTTTCTTCCTCCGAGAGTCCACCCAAATGAAAGCGGACATTAATGCGCTGATCGATTGCTCTCAAGGCTCGAAGTTTCATGCGATCTTTCAGCTCCGGTTGGCCTGTAAGGATGAGGGCCAAAGGTGAAGCAGAATCCACATCAAAATTAATCACAAAGCGCAATTCATTAATCATGGTGGTCGAAAGCTCTTGCCCTTCATCAATCACGATTACAGGGAGAATATGGTGTTTTTCGTAGAAGTCTCGAATGGTTTCCACAAAGCGACGTTTCGCAGTGGCTTGAAGAAAGCCAGGTTCCGTATCGAGTTGGTAGAGAACTTCCTGGTAAAAGATCCGAGGGCTCATACGGGATTCAGACAAATAAACAAAGCGGTAACGACTTGGGTCCAAAGAGCTTGCCAAGGTACGAATCGCGGTCGATTTACCCGAACCAATGTCTCCGGTCACTAGAGAAAATAATCGGTTTTCAATCGCAAATTGAAGTCTTGCAATGAGTTCCTGGTGAGCCTTAGAGGGAAAGATAAACTCCGTCGGAATTTCTTTCGTAAAGGGGACATGGGTAAATCCAAAAAACGTCTTAATCATGGTTATTCTCCTTCCGTAGTTTAGCGAATGTTAACGTGTTTTGTAAGGTTATTGCTTGTTCACTAGCTAAGGCAGATTTGCTTGCTTCCAAGAAGTTCAAACCCGTTGGTTCAGAGGGAACCTCCTCCAAAACCGGTATGGCTTTGTGTCTATGACGAGTCATTTTTAAGGGAAGTGCATCGGGATATTGGGTTTGCTCAAACCAGACTTCAAGACGACTAAGATCCTTAGGATCAAAACGGAGCGTCACTCTCTTTTTGGCTAACGAAAGGTCGAGCTCATACAAATTCCCCTGAAGACTAATACACCCGGTCGTGTCGGCAGTTCGGTGTTCTTCCCAGAGAAAATAGTGGTCAATGAGCGAAGGATCAATGAACCGTAGATCCTTGGCATGGTCATTAAACCGGACGCGGGGCTTTTCCTTCGTCGTCCCATGAATACGCATTTGGTAAGCCTTCTCTAACCAAGCCCAAAAATACTCATTGAGTTGCTCTAGGGTCGTCAGTTTCCCTTGATCAATCAGAAGATAAGCCTCCGGCTTAAAGCTTCTGTCAACGTAATGGAACATACGTTCTACCTTTCCTTTCCCTTGAGGCCGGTAAGGCTTGGCGTGGACGAGATGAGTGTTAAGGCGAGCACAGATGCCCTGAAGATGCTGAGAAACATAGATAGAGCCATTATCGACATATATTTTTTCTGGAATTCCGTGTTTGAGAATAGCCTTTTTCAACGTTTGCTCAAGACTTAAGACGTTTTCCTCAAAGAAAAACTCGCCATGGGTAATAAGTCTGGAAAAGTCATCGAGAAAAACTATCAGATAAGCCAGCCTTCGTTTATTCGAAAGGGTTGGGTGAGGTAAGTACAGAGTGTGATGGGTATCTGCTTGCCAGGTCTGGTTAGGGTAAGCCATTTCATACCGTCGAAAAGTCGAGTTCTTTCCTGCCACAAGTTCCTTAACTCTGGAGTGCCGGTAAAGATGAGCACTTAACGTGCTTACTTTAAGAACGCCTTCTGGAGTACATCCAGTCAGCTCAAGAATACGGATAATTTGCTGAACGCTGCGCGCAGGGGCTTCGAGTTTTAACGCAACCGCTTTGTCCAGAAGATCGGGAGAAATAGCTCGGGGATTGGCCCGATCGTTGCGTGGTTTTGGTCTAAGCCCCTCAAGACCATGCTTCAAATAAGCAGCAATATAACGTTCTAGAGTGCGAATACTCACCTGTTCACACGTACCCTCTGGAGAGATATAAGTCTGGCTTGCTATTTGGTTTAAAATTGTTTGACGAGCACCCTTGTCAAGTTTCCGGGTAACTACCGGAGCAATGAGGCCAAAACGAAAGGTCGCAATGGTCTCGCGTTGGGAATCCTCCATTTCGAAACATCCTCTCATAAAAATCTACAAAAGGATTGTCTCACAGAGCGTTCAAACTGGGGAGATAGCATATTTTGTGGGAGAAAGGGGCTCAAAAACGACCGTTTCATAGGTAAGGAGGGAAATGTCATCCAAAAAACTAACCAGAGACCCAATTTCGCAGAAAAAGAATAAAACGCCCCCCACTGAAGAGGAGACGTTAGATTCGGAGAGCTATCGGTAGTTCTAAATTGAGCAAGTCAAAAACACCCAGAGAATCTGCAGATACCCCAGAGATTTCACAAAACCTTAAGTGAAATTTTAGGGCCGTCTGAAGCAGAAAGAAAAGATCCGTTACGCGTCCAGATGGCAGAGGAAGGTTCGGCTGAAACTCTAAAAGACGCTTGATCAGATGTTTATTCACATCGGACGCGATGCCTCTTAGACGTTTAAGCCAGCGCCTGAAGGTGGTAGTACTAATTGAAGTAACGGATGCTGGTGAAAGGGACCTAATCGCTTTATTAATGGAAACATGTTCAAGCACGTGGCACCCAATCCGGTGCAATCGATACGAATTTAGAAAACGAGCGTAAGGTTTAATAAAAGAAGGGATGTAAGAAAAGGTTCTAACGCAACCTGGACAATAACGGCGAAAGATAGGAATCTGAAAAGCGGACAATTCACTCCAGACGGTTCGAAGGTATTGACCATGACGATGCGTCTTTGCTTCACAATGAGGACAACGGTTAGTTAATTCATCAAACCATTGTTTAGCTTCAATTAAATATTGCGAGATACCCCCTAAAAAGGTTACAATAATAGACATAGAATCGTCCTTTCTGAAGGATGTTTTTATGGGGAAACCTTATCGAGGAGGCGTCGTAAACTTCACTCGGTAAGGTTTTTAATTTTTTTAGCAATCCAAACTCCAAATGCGTGAAGGCCTGTGGATAGTGCCGAGCTATGGACAACTCTGCGCTGTGCTTCGAGTTGACCACAGCTCTTGGACAGGCGATTTTGGGATATTCTTAAAAGAGCCTGTCCACACTCTCCACAGGCCCGGCGAATGATCTTATTGCTCTTTAGGAATGACGATCAACTTAGTTTAATATATTTCCCATGGTCAATCTTTGTCAATTAAATAAAGAAATAGCTTCCCGTTTCTGACAGAGAAATCGGGAAGCGACAT
>NZ_JCAIJG010000045.1:0-8432 GCF_059735615.1 Desulfosporosinus sp. Tol-M2 | reverse complement strand
CTCTACTACCATTTTTGCATTAGATAGAATAAGCGGCATTATCGCTCCGTCTTCAAGCAAAGAAATATTAAGTGGCATGCGAACACGATCAAAACAGGTTCTCCTGTATAGCTTATCTACAAGTCCGGGCATAATTTTTCCTCTTGCATAAGCTTTTATAATTTCGGCACCTTCAATCCTTCCGCTAATCGTAGCTCTAAAAATTTCAGGAAATTGCATTGGAGTTCCGTCCTGGTTTATAACTTTCATACCGCTGATTGAAATGTCTGAGCCGCTGCTCTCTAAAGTATCTAATAAGAGCTCGTAAAAATCAGGACTTATAAAATCATCCGGGTCAATGAATCCTATATATTCCCCCTGGGCCATATCTAGCCCCATGTTACGGGCAGAGGACACGCCGCCATTGCTTTTATGTATGACTTTGAAACGCTTGTATTTGCTGTCGTACCAATCGCATATTTGTCCGCTGCCGTCCGTGCTGCCATCGTCAATTAAAATGGTCTCAAAATCTTTGTATGTCTGCTCCTGTATACTATCTAAGCATTCCCTAAGATATGGAGCTACATTGTAAACAGGGAGAATAATGCTTATTTTGGGCATATATTAACCCACCCCTTATTCCTCAAATGGTATCCCGTCAACACCGTAAACAATAGGCATGAACTTTTTAAAAACAGAGTCCGCCCTTTTGTATACGGTCCGGACGCTCATATGGTGCTCCTCTGAAAACCGTCTAACGGTCATGCCCCGCTCAATATACAACTCTCGAAATATGCGGAGGTCTTCCGGTGAATGCCTGAGCCGCTGCGCTGCGCTGATAGCATAATCTATGATTTTTTGGTATTCTTCGCTGGTGTGGTAATTCATAACCATATGTTTAAGTTCTTGGAGTTTGGCTGTATACCTTCCTATTTCCCCATCCAGGAGGATTGTAAGAGATCCTCCATTTTCAAGTTTTTCATTCGTCATTTGTCTTTCCCTCCCTTGATATCATCATAATTGCAGTTCGCTCTGTTGCGCTCTGCTGGGTTTCTTTAAAACTTATAAAACCAGTTCCTTTCAATCCTTCGGAATATATATCAAAGTCTCCAAAGTCAAACATGATCTCCCTGAGCTCGTTTGCTGTACTACTTTTCCTTAACTTCCGCAATGCATTATAGTGGGCAGTCTCTGCTGTCTGCTTAGAAGAGTATCCTATGATTGACGCCGCCTCAGTTATCGTCTTATGCTCGTAAAATATGAGATACATAAGTCGCTGTGCCTTATCGTTTAAAGGTTTTAACGCATTTAGGATAGCATCCTTAGCAAAAACCGTGTAATCTGCCCTCTCTATCTCTTGGAATGGTGCTTGCGCTTGCTCGTCCTCTACAAAGGCTAATAAACTATCTTTGTCATTCTCTTTGCTCACGGGAGAGTCAAGGCTGTATGCAAGCTTAGCGGCATCTCTGCGGCTGCTCCGTATCCCAGCAACCTTTCCAAACGCCTTCCTTAAGGTGAAATCCAGGTATGTAATGTACTTGTAACCCTTTTCAGGACGATAATATTCCACGGCCTCCAGCATTGCAAAATATCCGGATTGCCGGAGGTCTTCCACATCGGCGTCACATCCTGATAAATGTCTTTCGTATTGCCTGGCTTTCATCTCTATGAATCGTTCTATTTGGTTCCATAGCTGCGACGTGTGTTCTTTCTCTCCCTGCTGGATTAGGAGAGCCAATTCTTCATTTGACACTTGAACCCCCTCCTGCTCTGCGGTATAATGGAATAAATACATATCGCCGAACAACCAAACGCAGAGCAGGAGCCGGAGGGCTCCTGTTTTTTTAGTCGTTTATGTCTCGTAAAATCTTAGATACTCTCGTTAGCTCTTCTTCTTGCAGGACTTTTTCCATAGCATCCCCGCCAACTCGGGACACAGTTTCACGGAAAAGGCTACTACATAACCTAAGTGCCTGGTTATATAATCCGTCAAGTTCATCGAATTTCAGGTCTATTTCTTCGATTGTAAGTGCCGCATCCTTAGCATTATCTACAGTTCTAAGAACGGATATGACCGGGGCTAATGATTGACTGATCCTGTGAGCCTCTTCAAAAACTTCATTGATTTTGTTGTCCATAATTTTTTCCCCTCTCTTTTTATGGTGTGACATTTGCGCAGTATATTATTTGCCGCCTGGTATTCTGTCCGGGCATTTGCCACTCATGCGGTCTATCATGGCCACTCTGGCTTCGTCTGCGGTCTGCTGCTGTGGCCTTTCCGCTTTTTCTTGTACACTGCTGCCGCCGTATATGTCCTTATAGGCTCGTTTAAACATATCGTCGAGTGTTGTCTCCGTATCCCGTCCCTCAAGAGCGGCACGATATTCCTCATCTGTGACGGACCGCATAGAATCAGCAATTGCCTTTTGTGTGTCCTCGGTCGCGGTTCCATCGTGGCGGGAAATCATCCGCGCGCGAGCCTTGTCTGCTGCCGTCTGTCTGTGTTTGGTTGCTTTTCTTCTCATGGTTATTCCCCTTTCTGTAATTTATAAATTCTACTGCTTGCGCTGCTTAAAGCCGCATCAAATGAAAAGCCGCCTTCATTCCAATTAGAGGATTGAAACTGAGCGTTGATGACTTCAAAAACCCTCTTAAGCTCTACCGCTCTGAGTTTCATTGCCACGTTTGTTTTCTGCCCCTTTTCTCTAACTATGTTGTAGAGCTCATTAAATCTCGTATCCTCTTCCGGAGATACTTTAATATCCTCCAGGAGCTCATTAAATGCCGTTCGTTCCTGTGGGACTTCCTGTAATCGTGCTTTTTCCCGTTGAAGCTCTGCCTCTCCATCAAAAGCAGCATTATGTAGAGAAGCATCAAGCTTTTTCTTTGTAACCTCCCGTATTTTCTTTTGGAGCACCTGCTCTTCCTGGTCAAGCTCAGATAGCCTCCCTTTGATAGTCATACGTTCCTGGTTAATCCTCATTTCAACCCCTGAAACATGCTCATTAAGCTCCGTAAGAGCCTTTTGGTATTTCTCCTTTCTGTTTGTTGCCTGTGCTTCTAGTTCCACCAATGAAGAAAATAAATCATGCGTTAGTGGTACAATTTCCGGTATCCTCATTTTTACGCCTCCTCGTTATTTTCTTGATAATTAACACCCATAAACCACTAAAACCGCATTCGCCAAAGGAGGAAAATGAATGTCTGGACCGGTCTCAGTGGCTTATGCCTATTAACTAAGTGCGTCCTATGGACAGTCCACCGGACAATCCGGTGGACTGTCACAAAATTTCCCCCTATAACCCCCTTATCTGTATCTTTTTCTTTCTCATTATCAGTACCATTCTCATTATCGGGTTATCTGGGTTAGTTTGGGTTTCCAATAAACCCAGTGGGTTATCTGGGTTAGTTTGGGTTAGTCTGGGTTATTTGGCGGTCTGCCGCCTTTTGAGCCGTTTTCCTGGTTTCGTTTACAAGTGGCTTCATACTTCGCCATATCTCTATCCATTTGAGCCTGTATGAAGGAAAAAGCCATTTTAACCATACCATCAAAATCCGGAAGCACTCCACCCTCTGAATAATCGAATAATGACATGAGCAATTTTCCTTTATCTTCATCAGAAAGTAATTTCAGGTGCTGGCGGTAATCATGATAGAGGATGAAGCTTTTTTTTGCGTTCACTTTTTTATCACCATCCTTGCTCATTGTAGGATTCAGTATTTTTCCTGCAATGAAAGTAAATACATTTGCCTTTATTCATCAGCTATGCTCCATTTAATTCAAAGCTGTAACAAAGTACAATTAAGCTGAGGGAGGGGTAACCGTACAATTACACTTACGCATCGGTAAGTTGCCGTCAAAAAAAATATCGCTAATCTGCTCAATAGTGAATTCCAGATTCAGAGAAATAGCTATAATCTCATCAGGTGAAAATGTTACCTTTCCAAGTTCTTTCATTGAGTATGAGCTTGGAGATTTTCCGATAACATCAGCCATATTTTCCTGTGTTTTGTGTTTTCGCATTCGGGCAAATTTGAGCTCCATAGACTTCATGTTTTCTCGCCTCCTAAGTTTCTTTATCATGATTTTAACTTACCGTTCCGTAAGTGTCAATAGGATTTTTAAAACATCACAACAATATTGATAAAGTGGTAAGCAAACGATATAATTTAATTTGGAGGGATGACCATGTTTTCATTTAGCGAAAATCTCAAGCATATCATGAATATGCGTGGAATAAACCAAAAATGGCTTTCTATTGAGTCAAATACCCCAGAGGCTACTATATCCAGGTATGTGAATGGTGTCCATAAGCCGAATATTGACATCATTGTTGACATAGCTAAGGCTCTTAATGTTTCGGTTGATTATCTTTTGGGACTTACTCCTTTTTCTGATATATTGCAAAAAACTGACCCAGAATTAAATTTTCTTATATCCTGCTATAACAAAGCATCCGAACGTGACCGTAAGATATTATGGCGCTTACTTGAAGACTATCTCAGTCCAGAGGAAAAGGACGGCATCTCGTATTTTAGCGATAAAAAAAAGTAGATTCAGCAGAGTAACAAAGATTGTAATGGATATTTTTGTAGGTGGTTTTCCTATGGAAAATCCTATGGATTGTCCGGTGGATTGTCCGGCGGACACGTGCAAAACTTTTGTATAAAAAACGGTAAAATTGATTCAATCCGGTTCAAAAACGTTCAAAAGCACAAATTTTTGTATAAATCTAAGCATTGATAAAAAGCCCCTATACCGCACGGTACAAGGGCTTTAGAGCTTCTCCAACTACTGAAAAAAATCTGTTAAACTATAAGCATGGCATCACCAAAGCTATAGAACCGATATTGCTCTTTAACTGCCACCTCATACGCTTTTAATATAAATTCGCGTCCCGCCAAAGCACTGACCAGCATAATCAGGGTTGACTTTGGAAAATGAAAATTCGTTAGTAAAACATCCACAACCTTAAAGGAATAGCCTGGAAAAATAAAAATATCCGTCCACCCAACACCTGGTACAACCCTTCCCTGATCATTCCCTACGGATTCCAGGGTCCGAACAGCTGTTGTCCCCACGGCGATGATCCGACGTCCTTCTCTTTTTGCTCGATTAATTTGCTCTGCAGCATCCAAATCCACCCTATAATACTCGGCATGCATGAGATGATCACGGATATTTTCCACTTGAACCGGACGAAAAGTTCCTAAACCCACATGAAGAAGGATTTCCACGATTTCCACACCTTTCTTCCGGAGTTCGCTCAGAAGTTCAGGCGTAAAATGCAGTCCTGCCGTGGGCGCGGCTACAGATCCTCTTTCCTGGGCATACACGGTCTGATAGCGTCCTTGATCTTCTAGTTGGGCAGTAATATACGGTGGCAGGGGCATCTGTCCGAGTGTGTCTAAAATGGTTTCGAAAACTCCTGCGTAGGTAAAATAAATCCTTCGGTTTCCGTTCTCCAAGATATCCAGCAGTTCGCCGATCAGTATTCCACTACCGAAGCGAACCCTTTGCCCCACTTTAAGTCGCTTGCCAGGTTTAACCAGGACCTCCCAGACGTTGAGTTCAAGCATCTTCAAGAGTAGGATTTCAATTTTCACCTCAGTGCCTTCTTTTTCCCCAATCAAACGCGCCGGAATAACGCGGGTGTTATTAAGCACAAGCACATCGCCTTTTTTTAAGAGAGATACAAGATCCCGAAACGTATGATGTTCTATCCTTCCACAGTCTCGATTGAGAACCATTAACCGCGAAGCATCTCTGGGGTCAACCGGGTGTTGGGCAATCAACGTTTCCGGCAAATAATAATCAAACTTCGAAACGTTCAAGCCATCATTCTCCTTTGTTATCTTCAAAAGATCCACTATATCTTCCTAATAAGCGTATTGTTATAATAAAACGATAATATTTCCTTATAGTTATACCCCAATTGAGACATATGATAAGCACCCCATTGCGACATCCCGACACCATGTCCCCAACCCCGTCCATCAAAAATAAAGACTCCGAATGGTTGGGAATCCGCACTCGGTCCAAGGGATGAACTTAAGATTCTAGATAGTAAGGGCCCCTGCTCCTTGGGATACAAGCTCGCTAAATCCGAAGCCGGAGATTCCTGAAATGCAAGAAAAACTGTTAAGCCCGATTTTTCGAACGGATCCCGGCTTGCAGCGATTTTTTGGACCTCAAAGAAACTCCCTAAAAAAGCGAACTTTTGAATTGGCTGCCCAAAAGGATAAAATTTTTTAACAAATGTCCGTGCGGTTACAGTCTTGGAAAGTCCGAAGCCATCTTCCATCCTAACACTTTTTACCCTACCGGAGGGGAATTTGTCAAGTTCAACATTTTGCACGGGTCCAAGCCCAAAGGCGGAACCCAGGACCGGAGCCGAGACTATAAATCGCCAATGATTTGCAGCGCCTCCAACTGCTTGTGAATATGGATCCGGATGAGACACATTGTTGATATCTGACTTTCCCCAGACATTTTTCGCGTCTTCCGTATATCCTCCGCTATGCGAAGAATAGAGCGCTTCAATCGGTTGCCTGCTCTGGTCGTCGACGAGAATTTCGCCCCGCGTTGCCTCAACTGCCGCTGAAGCTTCCCCCTCCACGAGCTTGCCGGCATAGGCTTGATCAATATCCGGAGAATCCGTAATCGTTTTTTTACCATTCTCAGTATGTTTAACCAAGAAGGTCCGCGCAGCTACTGCTTGTGCTTTAAGCGCTTCTGACCCGCCATTAGACCATTCATTGCTCATTTCAATAGGCACAACGCCTTTCAGGTAGTCTTCACGATCCACTCTGTTGACTAACTGCCAATGACTGTTCTGCCAACTTAGGTGTAAATCCCCGCGATAAACAGCTGCCTGAGCCCCTGGTGTTTTAACCCTTAGGCTGCCTGGGTTGATTCCCTTGATTTCCAAAACGGACCCCCTGAAGACTTGAAATTCCTCATGGTTAATCCTGAGTACCGGGGCCCACCCTCCCCAGCCCACTTGGAGGCTGGAACCCGCTGGAAACTTGAGGATTGTTGTATCCACAATTAGACGATAATCCCCTTTTTCAACCTCGATTTCCACCCACCCTGCCTGGCCCAGCTTCCACACAAGCTCAACCGAAATTTCCTTCGCTTGGCAAGTCGCAGCCTGGATCAGGACCAGGATCAATAAAGCCGTACACAAAAATGGTAACCGATACATACTCCGGGTCATGCTCAACACCAACCTTCTTACACCAATCGGAAAGTATTACTGCCGGGTAAGTTTGCTTAATGTTCAGATTACCCTTTTCCCTCCGCTTATATGCTCTAAACTGTTTCTATTCCTAATAATCAGGAAAAAGTCCGCTGTCAGCCCGATTCTGGGGGATAGTGAAGCCTAAATGTTGATACGCTCTCACTGTCGCCATGCGTCCCCGTGGAGTACGTTGCAGAAATCCCATTTGAAGTAAAAACGGTTCGACAACATCTTCCAGCGTCACTGACTCTTCCCCAATGGTCGCCGCGAGCGTTTCCAAGCCAACCGGGCCTCCGGCAAAAACTTCAATAATGGTCTTTAACGCTTTCTGGTCAATCTGATCCAAACCCACAGGATCGACTTCCAAGCAATTCAGCGCTTCCCGGGCTATCGTTTGGGTAACTACACCGTCTTCCCAAACCAAGGCGAAATCCCTAACTCGTTTTAACAGACGATTGCCAACCCTTGGCGTTCCCCGGGAACGTCGGGCTATTTCTGACGCGCCGTCATCGGTTATATCCAATCTCAAAATACCTGCCGCTCGAAGCACAATTTCTTTTAAGTCCTCAACTTCATAGAATTCCAAACGACTAATAACCCCAAAACGGTCACGTAAGGGCGACGTCAACTGTCCGGCGCGGGTTGTGGCCCCTACTAACGTAAACGGGGGCAGGGACAAGCGAATTGAACGGGCACTTGGACCTTTTCCAATCATGATATCTAAACATCCATCTTCCATGGCCGAATAAAGGATTTCTTCCGTCGTACTGTTCAAGCGGTGGATTTCATCAATAAATAGCACATCCCGAGGCTCTAAGGCAGTAAGGATAGCTGCTAAGTCCCCAGGCCGTTCAATAGCCGGACCGGAAGTCGTACGTATACTTACGCCCATTTCCGCAGCAATAATATTTGCCAGCGTAGTTTTCCCTAAGCCGGGCGGTCCATATAATAAGACGTGATCCAAAGCTTCTCCACGGGTGGAAGCGGCTTGAATAAAGATACTTAAATTTTCTATAATTTTTCTCTGCCCAATATAGCCACTCATCCGGCTAGGTCGAAGTACTTCCCCTTCCTGATCTGTAAATTGTTCCTGGGGAGCAACCAGACGCTCTTCCATTTTCAAACCCTCATCTCGAATCCATCAATATTTACCCGCCAACTCCAACCTAGATCTAATTCTCCTTAGGCGTTGAATCTCCTCCTCAAATA
>NZ_JCAIJG010000165.1:0-9039 GCF_059735615.1 Desulfosporosinus sp. Tol-M2 | reverse complement strand
ATTAAAGTGCGTCAGTAACAAGTGTTTGCCACTTCTGTTTGTAAATAGTGCATCGTCTGATTTCAGACCATATGCATTGATATAGAGCTTTAGAATCTTGCCTGTTTCACCAAATATCGGTATTTCACGATACTTGGAGCCCTTGCCTCTAACAAAAACCTTACAGCAGCGACCAATGGTTACATCTGCTACGTTAAGATCTATCAGTTCCTGCACTCGGCATGCCGAGTCATAAAGAAGTGTAAGGATAGCCACATGGCGTAAACCCTCCCTGCTGTTTTTGTCAGGAGCATTAAGAAAAAGCTTTGTTTCCGATTCCGTCAGGTAAAGCGGCGGCTTTTTCTCGACTTTCTTGGCAGGGATATTAATTATGTCAGTACACTGTCCTGATAATTCCGGTGATATTGAGAGCACATAGCCAAAAAAGGATTTTAGCACAGCCAACCGAAGGTTTCTGGTTGAGACGACATTATGCCTCTCAGTCTCTATCCATTCCAGAAATTGCAGTACACAGGTCTGGTTAATATCCGTCAATTCCAGCTTAGGGAGCTTTTTGCCGTTGGATTTGAGGAACATAAACAGTAGTTTAAATGTATCACGATAGGATGCGACAGTATTATCGCCATATCCCCTCTGTGATATCAGATATGACAAGAAATAATTCTGTACATAGTATGAAAGCGAGTTAGTCTTCATAATTCATCCACCTCTGGTATCAGCGTTTTTAGCGCTCCTTCCCTGCGCACGAATTCATCATATCCGTGTTCAGTCAGGTGAATGTATCTTTCCGTATCCCTCAGGTTGACATGCCCAACATATGCTGCAAGTACTGGAACTGCAACGTATAAATCCATTCCGGAATCAAGCATCCTGTCCAGACTTAACGTACAGAAGGAATGACGGATGTCGTGGATTCTTGGGAGCCTGCCTCTCGGAGTACGGACTCCGGATTCCGCGAAGATTTTCTTGAACATATACTTCATAGCAGTATAACTATAACGGGTTCCGGTATAAGGTGAGACAAATAGGTACTGTTCCGAATTATGTCTATGTGCCAAACCCGATACATAATCAAGAATGATCACTGAAAGGCTGTCGGACATCGGTACATATCGTGATACATTGTTTTTCGACTGATATACCACAAGGAGCTGGTTTATAGTATCTACATCCTTAATTCTGAGTGAGAGCACCTCGCCTATCCTCATCCCCGTACCTATAAGGATTCGTAAAAGCACAGGGTAAGCCGTAAGATAATTACTGCTGCGCCTACTTGGTTTCAGATGGTCAGATGCCTCAGTGATTTTAGATAGTTCTTCTGCTGAGAAGATATATGGCTTAAAAGCAACATGGACCTTTTTCATATATTTATTAGAAATCTGGTATGCATGGATACCGAGAGTCTTTAAGAATGCATTGAACTGTCGCAGGTCAGACACCCTCATTGCACGTAATGTCTCCCGCTCGGTATCCTTTCCCTTTAATAACAGTTCAACGGTATCAAGCTCAATATCCAATGTATTGCTGTACCGGTTAAGTGATTCATTCAGGGCTTTTAGCCTTATAAGGGTAGAGTGGGAAACTTTTTCTCCCTTACCACGCTTGAATTCTATATATTTTTCAAAGTACGGCTTAAATATGCCATCTCGAAAAGCAAGGAGTTCTTTATCAGTAATCATAATGCGGGCACCTCTAATGCTGCGTTCCTTAGCTGGCTAATGTCAGACCATACATATTGTCTGGTTGACTGAGCTGAGGCATGCCCCAAAATAGATGCAATTTCACTGATAGGCGTGTTGTCACTCATTAAGCTACTAGCCAAGCTGTGGCGCTTATGGGGAGCTCTCCATAAAAGGCATTCGCTTGCGACCAACCTATTGCAGAATAACGTGGAGGTCTCCACGATTTCTGATATACTGGGGCATTCTGATCCGCAGGTAGCCCGGCACTATCTTCGCGTTGACATGAAAGGACTCTCCAAGTGCGCGATGGAAGTGGAGGTGATGGACTATGTCAAGGAATAAAGTCTTTACCGGGCCACTGACCGAGCACCTGCGGGGACTACCGGAAGAAAAACGGTCATTGGGATATAAATACGAGGAGCAGGCGCGTCTGATGTCTGTCCTGGATGAAATGAGCAAACAATACGACTGCTCTGAAGGACTGTCAAGGGAACTGTGCCTTGCTTTTGTGGAGAGGAAGCCCAACTGGCGCCAGGCAACGCAGGAAGGCCGTGTTGCACTGATCCGTATTTTAGCCGAATACATGATCAGACACGACGCCCCCGCTTACCTGATTGACAGTAATATTGTAACGAACCAGCATGAGGATTTCAAACCATATATTTTTACTCACAAACAGATATCAGACATCTTTGCCGTGGCAGATAAGATAAAGCCGAACGGCGTGAATTCCCATGTTTTCTATCCGACAATACTGAGGGTGCAGTATGGCTGCGGCCTCCGGATATCCGAAACCCTTGGGCTTCGCATGAAGGATGTCGATTTTGATTGCCAATTGCTTCACGTGATTAACGCCAAAAACAACAAAGACCGCGACATCCCTGTAGGCGATTCGGTTATCGAGTATATGAAGTGGTACAAACGAAAGGTTCACTCGGCTTACGCCCCTGAAGATTATTTCTTTAAAAGCCGTTACGGAACCGGCCACTATGAAAAGACAGCCGTCAACCACTATTTCAGAGATATCCTGTTTGATTGCGGCATAAAGCATGGCGGCAGGAACGAAGGCGGCCCGCACCTGCATAATCTCAGGCATACCTTTTGCGTACACAGTCTGGAGGCAATGCTTCGGAATGGGATTACGCACCAGGTCGCGCTCCCTCTCCTAATGACGTACATGGGGCATTCAACGCTCTCCGCCACCGGGCGTTATTTAAAGCTTACAGCAGAAGCCTTCCCTGAACTTGTGCAGCAGATAAATCTGATATATGGCGAGATCATTCCTGACTTGGAGGTGAAAACTGAGTATGAAGACGAATGAATTCCCCCGCATTCTTAGTGGTTTCCTGCTGAATGAACTCCCGGTGGTTCAAAATCAGAGCGGCAACACGATAACCTCATACCGTGACACCTTTATACGGTTGTTGACCTATATGCAGGACGTAGTTAGGGTCAATGCTAGGAAAGTGAGGGTTGATGACCTGACGGCTGAACGCGTAACTGAATTCCTGAACTGGCTGGAAAAGGAACGCGGGAACAGCGTCAGCACCAGGAATCAGCGGCTGGCTGCTATCCATTCGCTGTTCCAGCACATACAGGTGCAGTCTCCGGAATATATGTTTCAGTGCCAGCAAGTGCTCGCTATTCCATTTAAAAAGTCGGGAAAAAAGCAAGTAGGTTTTCTTAGTGAAGACGAGACAAAGGCACTTCTCGCTGTACCCGATACAGAATCTCGAAAGGGTAGGCGTGACCAGGTTCTATTGAGCCTTCTTTATGATATGATAGTGGCGCCCGCGTACAGGAGCTTGCAGACCTTCGAGTCTGTGATCTTCGTCTGGATTCACCGGCTCAAGTCAAGCTCACCGGCAAGGGAAGGAAGACAAGAAGCGTTCCGTTGATGGATAAGACAATCGCTCTGCTGCAGCAGTACCTGCATGAACAGCGGTTAGATAATCCGTCATGCTATGAGCATCCGCTCTTTTTTAATGCTCAGAAAAAGAAACTGACCAGGCAAGGGATCGCGTATGTCCTGAAGAAGTACGCTGACGCCTGCGGCATCAAGAAAATATCCCCTCACCGGCTCCGCCACACGAAAGCGATGCACCTGACAGAGGCCGACATAAACCCTATCTTTATACGGGATTTCCTCGGCCATACCGATTTGAAGGTAACCGAAGTTTACTCGAAAACGAGCGTTAAAATGAAACGGGCAGCGCTGGAAAAGATGAATTCAGGGAAACATGATGTCATTCCCGAGAAAGCCGACTGGACTGAGGATGAATCACTGATGGACTGGCTTGCCGGGTTGAGGCATTAAATAACGTGCTGTTGATCGGTTTTATTATGTAAAGAAAAATTGGCGAGTTGTCGCCTAAATGCGTGGATTCGCCAGTTTACTTTCCATAATATTACTCTTACCATAATACACCTCGGTCGTTCTCACGCTGATGTGTCCAAGCAAATCCCGGATATATATAGGGTCCACCCCCGATTCCACCAACTCCATCGCGGTCGTGTGGCGAATCTTATGCGGGCTAAAATCATCGGGGATTATCGCGGGATTGTCTTCCCGTGCCATTTTGGCGTATTTAGCTACGAGGTAATTTATCCCCTGTCTGGTGAATGGCCCATTCATGTGATTTTTAAATAACCACTCGTCTAGCTTCTCATGCCGATCATAGTTCTTTTGGGCAATGTACTTTTGGATATGAGGGACTATACTCCGCATGAGCGGTACATACCGACCTTTCTGACCCTTGCCGTGAACCAGCAGAGTGAATGGCTCGTGAAGAGACAAGTCCTTTACTCGTATCTGGATAAGCTCGCTTACGCGTATACCGGTCGTGTACATCAAAGCCAGTATGACATAGTCCCTTAGCCCATTCATTTTATCAATACCCACTTTGCTCATCAGCAGGGTGGCCCCATCTGTCTTGAGGTATGGAATTGTCAAATTTGGTACAGTCATTAAACTCGTAAAAATAGCTTTGAGGAATGTGGGTACCAATTTATGGTTAGGTTATAGTTGGCTCTTATCTACCGGAAGGATAGTGCGCTGCTGGAGAGCAACACGAGCAGCCGGTAGAGTTCTGCCGAGGATAGCCAGGGTATCACTTTGATTAACCCTGGTATCTTRTTTTCCTATCCTTGGGAGAATTTTAAGCGAAAAACTCAAAAACTTTTTATCCAGCTCGCTGTAAATTTTTCTGGTAATAGTGTGAGCGTTTCACCAAAGGGGGATAGCCTCCGTTGGTGGTGTAAATACGTTTTCTGTTATAATAGATTTCTATAAAGCGAAACACGATGCTTTTAACGGCATTCATACTCATGACTTCGGTTTTGACCTTGTAGATGCTTTCCTTTTTTAGTGTGGCAAAAAATGATTCCATTCGGGCGTTATCATAGCATTTCCCAGTACTGCTCATACTCTGTATTGCACCATACTGGACTAATGCTTGGCGGTAAAGACCGCTGGTATACTGACTCCCCCTATCACTATGAAAGATCATGCCATACCCTTGATACTTCTTAACTCCAGAGATAAAAGCTTCGATACAAAGCTCTGCCCTCATGTGATTAGCCATTTTAAATCCYACAATGCATCCATCAAAACAATCCAATATGGCGGCTACATAAAGCTTACCGTTGGCTGTTGGGATTTCCGTAATGTCTCCAAGCCATTTTTGATTGGGTGATGAGGCCGTAAAGTCTTGTTTAATCAGATTAGCACTGGCCTGTGCAACCCGATCTACCTTGGTTATTCCGTTACTATGATGTTTCTTCTTAAGCATGAGATGGTGGATCTTACAAAGCTCAAGGATCAAATAATAACTTCCAGTATAGTTCTGGTAAAGTTGTAAATGAAGATAAATTCTATAAGCTCCATAGTCCGGGGTGTTTGCACGAATCTGACGGATCTTAGCCAAAAGCTCATCGTATTTATAGGGTATGGACTGCCTTCTTAACCACTTGTAATACCCGGCTTCACTAACGTTTAATACCTCGCACATGGTTTTAATGCTATGCCGGGTTTTTTCCTTGGTTTTGTGGTGCCATATCCATTGAAATATTTCTCGTGCAGCTACTTCTTTCGGCTCTCTGCGAAAAAACCCAAGGCACTTTTTAAAATATCATTGGCTGCTTCAAGGTCTTTGATCTTTTTCTCCATTGCTTTAATCTCTGCTGTATTTGGATCTATACGTTTATTCCCGCTACCGACAAATGCTATTGAGCCATACTGTTTTGCTCTGTGTCTCCATGTGAATAGTGTAGTTAGTGGGATTCCCAATCGCTCGGCAGTTGCTGTAGGCCCTATTTCGTAAGACAATTTGATGGCTTCTTCTTTGAATTCTTTGTCATAGACTCGCATCTGGATTACCTTCTTTCTTAATGGATATTATTACCAGAATTACGAGTTTTCTGACTCTACTAAAATGATACTACTCCAGTGGAGCGGATTGCAAGAGCTCTGAGTACCGCGACATGTCAGGTTTTAAAGGGCGGCATTATTCACCTCGACGATGTTGGCGGTGCGATCGCATTCCAAAAGATCCGCAACAAAAAAGGCAAACTTGTGGATACGCTGGCATTTTCGGACAAAGATGAAATTGCGCAGGACTACAAGTTAATCCAGGATACGTTCGGCCAAGATTTCTACAATATCTATTTGCGGCAGGAGGTGTTCAACAAATTCCTGAAGAAGATATCTCTATAGCATAACAAAATTTATATGTGATCCAAACGCGAAAAAGCCCATAGTTTCAATGACTATGGGCTTTTCTCACCTTTTTTAAACTGTAAAAGTCAGGCCGAAGAATCAGGTACGATTTATACAACAAAAAAAATACTTGTATCAGTCGCCCCAAAAAATAGAGCAGCAAAGAAAGGCTTGTGTTATAATTAAGCGGGAATCGTTAGAAGCTTGAGATAAAAAGTAAAGGGGTGAAAAAATGGAACAAATCCTCACTCAGATTCTTTCTGAACTACAGGCCCTGCGTGAAGGTCAGTCTCAGCAGGGAGAAGACCTATCTTCTCTGAAAAAAGATGTTCGCGAGATCAAAACGGAATTACGCTTTGTCTGGGAAGACATCAAGAAACTGGATAGCCGTCTCTCTGCACAAGGAGAGGAACTTGTCATCCTAAAACGGTTAAAATAAGATCGCTTCGAATATGAGGAAGCGTCGGGAGAGTTCAGATGATCGATAGCCATAGCCACATCCTGCCCGGAATGGACGACGGATCAAAAAACATGGCGGAAACGCTGGGAATGGTACGTCAGTTGCACGAAGCAGGCTTTAAGACACTGATTGCCACGCCACATGTCCTGGAAGGAAGGGATTTCTTAAGCCCTACGGAAATTTTGACTGCAACGGAACAGGTGCGCCAAGCGGTTACCGAGGCTGGTATTCCGGTTGAAATTCTACCCGGCGCTGAGAACTATATCTTCCCGGACCTGGTTAAGTGGGTGCGTGCCGGAAAACTGCTGACCCTGGGAAATACAGGAAAGCATATCCTTATCGAGTTTCCGCTGCTGGAGATACCTCACTATGCGGATCAAGTGTTTTTTGAGCTCCAAGTCCTGGGGATAACACCGGTCCTGGCTCATCCCGAACGATATAGAGACTTATCCGATCAGCCGGAGCGTATCCTTGATTGGGCCAGGAAGGGGATTCTCCTTCAACTGGATTTAAGAAGTTTAAGTGGACATTATGGTCCCCAGGCAAGGCAGTTAGCCGAAATCATGCTCAACAGTGATCTAATCCACGTTATAGGCTCAGACGCTCACCACGTTTCCAGCAGGGAGTTAACCTATTTAGAAGGACTCCAGAGCATCCAGGAAATCGTGGGTAAGACACGATACCAGGAATTGACGAGGCTAAATCCGCAAACGGTCCTTGAAGGGAATCCTCTGCGGGGCGATAGGGAGTATTTCCTCAAGGGGTCAAGTATTAAGAAAAGGCGAAGCCGATTTTGGAATTTGTTTAGGCGATAAAAAAAAAGATTATTTTCTTTTTTTTGTTTATAGAGGATTTTTTAATTTAGTATCGAATACTCTTAGAATATTGGTAATTTTGTCCTAGGACTAAGTAAAATTGTCCTGGGACTATGGGCCTATTAGCTTATCGTCTTTCCACTATTTAGCAACAATACGCTATGACCATTCCTAAGGCATGGCTATGAAGAAGGGAGTAGCGTGAAAACGTTGCTGGTAATGGGCGGAGGGGTCCTTTGGGGGCAAAAAGAGCATAGTAAACAAGCCCTAACGGAAGCGGAGCGAAGAATGGTTAAGCAGGTAGCGTGATATGCTCGGGACTTACGACGCCTTGGGCAATCAAGAGTTTGGCAGCTTGCCTCAAAGCTTTCTCCTTTTGCTTATTGCAAAGCTCCTGCGGCATATCGACCTGAAATAGGTCGCAAGGGTTGAAGAGCTCACCGGTTTGGAGCATGTGGTAAGCGGCTGTAAGCATCATTCTGGCAATGGCAATAACGGCTCGTTTCTTGCCTCGGCGCTTGGCGATCCGCTCATATTTGATGCGGTAGTAAACAGAAGCGTTCGATTTTACAGCGGCATGGGCTGCTTGCACGAGAGCGGGCTTGAGGTAAACACCTGCCCTGGTAATGCGAACCGACTTCTTTTTGCCGGCGGACTGGTTGTTGCCGGGCGTTAGCCCCGCCCAGCAGCATAAGCGTTTCGAGGATGAGAACTGAGACATATCAGTACCGATCTCAGAGACGATCGTAATGGCAGAAGACCGGTCAACGCCGGGAATGGTACACAGCAAGGCAATGGCGCTTTCGAAGGGTTCAACCATACCGGTGATTGTTTGATCGAGGTCGGCAATGAGTTGTTCCACGAAATTCAGGTGTTTGCGGACGAATCGGATGCGGGCTTTTTGTTCCGGGGTCATTTGAAAACCCTCAATGGATTCGATGACCTGGCTGGCTTTCTTCTTCAAGGAGCGTTGCAGCAGGGTAATACAATGCCTTGGGTCGAAGGAATCCGAGTTTACAAGGTAATCCGTGATGGACGAGGCAGATTTGCCAAACATGTCGGAAACGACAGCATCAAGGGCGACATTGCAAACGGTGAAAGCGTTCTGAAAGCGGTTTTTTTCGCTGGATTTGCAGGAAACGAGCTTGAAGCGGTATCGTGTGTACTCCCGCAAAATGCGGATGTTCTTGGACGGGATAAAGCTGCCAGGGACCAGACCGAGGCGAAAGAGGTCGCCGATCCACTTGGAATCCTTGACATCATCCTTGTTGCCCTTAACAGCAGCCACCCACTTGGGATTGGCGACGGTAACACGGATGCTGTCCTCCAGCAAATTGTAAATGGGAACATAGTACTTCCCTGTAC
>NZ_JCAIJG010000067.1:7837-9288 GCF_059735615.1 Desulfosporosinus sp. Tol-M2 | reverse complement strand
GAAGAGGGTTTTCTTTTAGGCCTGCTTTTAGGGGATGGGACGTTAAAAGAAGAGAGAAATGAACATCGGATGAAGTTAGCGTCCTTACGCGATTTAGCGGGGGAGTATGGTATTTTTCCAAAGGAGAAAAGGCTTACTGAGGAGCTGGAAAAAACAAGCTCGGACTTTCACCGAGGACTGATCAGGGGTTTGTTTGATACCGATGGAACAGTAGTCGGTTCTCAAGAGAAAGGCGTATCCGTCAGGCTCTGGCAAAAGGATCTCGCGGGGCTTCAGATACTCCAGCGCATGCTGCATCGTTTAGGTATGGCTTCGACAATTTACAGAGACCGCCAATCTTCGGGCTCTAAGTCTTTGCCGGATGGCAAGGGTGGTCAGCGGGACTATGAGGTTCAGCCGGGGCACGAACTCTCCCTATCCCAAGATAATTTGCCAGCTTTTGCTGAGGTTATTGGCTTTAGCAACATGAAGAAAAAGCAAACCCTCAAAAATCTGCTTGAGGGCTATCAGCGTAATATAAATAGAGAGCGCTTTCTGGCCAATGTGACGGAATGTCTTCCGGCAGGGGTTGAGGAGGTTTATGATGCCCAAGTTCCGGGGGGCAATGCCTTTGATGCCAACGGGATCTATGTGCATAACTGTGGCGAGCAGCCGCTTTTGCCCTATGAGGCCTGCAACTTGGGCTCGATCAATCTAAAATTAATGGTGATCGAAAAAGATGGGAAAATGGTGATTAACTGGGAGCGTTTAAGTCAGGTGGTCCGCTTGTCCGTTCGTTTTCTGGACGACGTGATTGATGTGAATCAGTATCCCCTGCCCATTATTGATGAGGTTGTTAAAGGGAACCGTAAAATCGGACTTGGCGTGATGGGCTTTGCCGATATGCTCATTTTGCTGCAAACATCGTACGCCACGGAAGACGCGGTTGAATATGCGGAAAAAGTTATGAAATTTATCCAGACGGAAGCTCGGATTGAGTCCCAGCGCCTGGCTGAAGAACGGGGAACCTTCCCGAATTATAAAGGCTCAATTTATGACGGGGTCATGAAACTGCGCAATGCCACCTTGACGACAATTGCTCCAACCGGGACTATATCCATGATTTGCGGGGCTTCCAGCGGAGTAGAACCTCTCTTTGCGGTTGCCTATACTAAAACTGTGATGGATGGGACAGCTTTAATAGAAGTCAATCCCCTCTTTGAAGCGTTGGCCAAAGAGTATGGGTTCTATTCCCCGGAACTTATGCAAAAGATCGCTGAAATGGGAACCGTCCTCGGTTTACCGGAAGTACCGAACTGGGCGCAGGAGGTTTTTACCACCGCTCAAGAGATCGCGCCCGAATGGCACATCCGGATTCAGGCGGCTTTCCAGAAATATACCGATAACGCGGTATCCAAAACGATTAATTTTGCCAACGCCGCGACACGCGAAGATATTGCCGAAGCCTATCG
>NZ_JCAIJG010000067.1:0-7812 GCF_059735615.1 Desulfosporosinus sp. Tol-M2 | reverse complement strand
TATGTCAGTGTCAATGAGGATGACAAAGGGATTTGTGAAGTTTTTACGAATACCGGCCGCGCCGGAGGCTGTGCCTCCCAATCGGAGGCAACAGCCCGTTTGATCTCCATCACCCTGCGCTCCGGCTTGTCTGTTGATGCCATTACGGAGCAGATCAAAGGCATTCGCTGCCCGGCTTGTATGCGGCGGGAAGGGGTCAAGGTCACCTCTTGCCCGGATGCCATTGCCCGGGTGATTAAGAAATATAGTGAAGTGGGTATCGATTTTGCGGGTGGGCATAGGGGAACGCAGAAAACAGCCCCAACGGCCGTAAAATCAAGCGTTGTCGAACGAGAAAGGCCATCCGGAGAAAAGGTAACTAAAAAAATAGCCCGGACAGGTGTGGCGACGGAAAATGCATGCCCGGAATGTGGTATGCCCATCAACCATGAAAGCGGTTGTGTGGTGTGTACGCACTGCGGCTATTCGAAGTGCGGTTAAAGGTATATTAAAAGCTGAATAGAGGTCAACTATGCAAATAGCCAATGGAATAAAAATGTTGGAATTATCGAAAAACCATATGGGTAAACCATTAATCGCTTACCCAACCCTAATCCTGGATGATCCTGTCATCCTGGTGGATACCGGGTATCCAGGGCAATTACCCCAAATTCGTGAGGCCATGGCGAAGGCCGGTGTACCTTTGAGCAAGCTCAAAAAGGTAATCCTTACGCATCATGACGCGGACCATATCGGTAACACTCTAAGCTTACAAAATGAATTAGCGATTGAAGTCCTGGCGCATGAGGTAGAAAAGCCCTATCTTGAAGGCACGAAGCAATCGATCAGGCTGGCTCAACTTGAGGCACTGCGAAATATCATGCCGGAAGAAACGAAAACCCTGCAGGATAATCTCAAAGCCTTCTTTGAAAACAATAAAATCAAAGTAGCCAAAACTGTAACCGATGGCGAGGAATTACCTTACTGTGGCGGAATCACGGTCATCTTCACGCCTGGTCATACACTGGGTCATATTTGCCTTTATCTTAGACAGAGTAAGACGCTCATTGCCGGCGATGCCCTGGTTGTGGCCGGCGGAAAACTTTACAAAGCGTTGGAATTCACTAATTTTGATGCGGACTTATATGAAAAGACTTTACATAAGCTGACAGAATATGATATTGAAGCGGTAATCTGCTACCATGGCGGCTTATATCAGGAGAACATTAATCAGCGTATTGCGGAATTAGTTGGCAAGCAAAATAAAAAACCGAGCCCGGAAAGTTTATCAAAAAAATTATTAAAGAGATTAGAGAGTGTTATGGAGCAAACGTTAGAAAATAGGATTTGACCAGTTAATGTTATTTGTGCTAAACTAGTGTAGTTGACTGGAATTATGTTATTAGCAGGTGCGGCATATAGCGCCTTTATTGCAAATAGGAAAGAAGGTGAAGATATGAAAGAAAAAATTCACCCTAAATACGAACAAACCACGGTGACATGTGTTTGCGGAGAAGTCATTCCAACCGGCAGCACAAGAAAAAACATTAAAGTGGAAATCTGTTCGAAATGCCATCCCTTTTATACCGGGGTACAGCGGTTTGTCGATGTTGGCGGACGGGTTGATAAGTTCAAAAAGAAATATGGGATGTAAACAACGACCTGCGGTCGTTGCTGGTGGAAAAGCAGAGCGCAAGCTCTGCTTTTTGCGTAAATGTTGAGCGGGGCGCGAGGTTCGAAGCGCAAAGCGCGATAATTAACCTTTTGAGCATCGAGCCTCGTGCTTCGAGTCACGCATCGAGCCTCGAATCGCACCTCGCGCCTCGCGTCTCGATATACTATAGGAGGACTTAGGATGGGTAAACCGGTTCAATATGGCGGGCAAGCGGTCATAGAAGGGGTTATGATGCGTGGACCACGAGAGAGTGCTATTGCGGTGAGGCTGCCGAATGGGGAGATCGAGGTTTCGCATCTTCAGCTTAATACATGGGTAAAAAAACCTATTTTTAAGTTACCTATAATCCGGGGGTTTGCAGCACTCGTGGATTCATTGATTGTGGGAACTCGGGCCTTAACTTTTTCGGCCAATCGTTCAATAGGAGAGGAAGAGGGCGGGGAAGAACTGGGGTTTTGGGAAATGGCTCTGACCATAGGGTTTGCTTTTGGTCTAGGACTTTTGCTTTTTGTAGGATTGCCGACGGGAGTGGCTCACTTGCTGCAAGGGAAGGTAACTGGGGTCGTGTGGCAGAATTTGCTGGAGGGGGCAATAAGGCTGATAGTGTTTTTCCTGTACATTGTGATTATTTCCCGGCTCAAAGACATTCAACGGGTTTTTCAATATCATGGGGCAGAGCATAAAGCCATTTTTAATCATGAATCAGGAAAAGAACTAACGGTGGAAAATGCACGTCTATTCCCCAGGTTACACCCGCGCTGCGGGACTAGTTTCCTCCTGATTGTGGTCGTTGTGAGTATCTTCGTGTTCGCTTTTATGGGTCTGCATCCCTTGTGGTGGCGGTTGCTTTCCCGCATGCTGCTCATGCCTTTAGTGGCCGGGATTGCTTATGAAATCCTGAAATTCTCCTCACGAAATTTGGAATCGCCGTGGCTTCGTTGGCTGATTGTACCAGGTCTGTTATTGCAGAAATTAACCACACGGGAACCCGACGGTGCCCAACTGGAGGTTGCCTTGGCCGCCTTAAAAGGTGTTCTGGAAACCGGTCAGGAACTTACGTAAATTTTGGGGTGTGAAAGATGTTAGAGAAACTTTACGAGATTGAACGGAAATATGATGAATTGACAGAGCTGCTTAGTGACCCTGAAATAATTGCCAATCAGAGTGCGTGGCAAAAATATGCTAAAGCCCAGGCTGGCATGACTAATCTTGTCACGACATTCAGGGAATATCAGGGAGTACTGCGTGAGCTTGAGGAAACAGAAAACCTGCTTTTGGAAAAACTTGACTCTGAAATGCAGGAAATGGCGGAGCAGGAGCGAGATAAATTGCGAAACGTTTCTCAGGAACTGGAAAAACAAATCCATGTCTTACTTTTGCCCAAGGATCCGTCGGACGAGAAAAATGTTATTATGGAAATTCGGGCCGGTGCAGGCGGCGATGAGGCAGCCTTGTTTGCCGCAGATCTTTATAAGATGTATACTCGCTATGCGGAAGGGCAGGGTTGGAAAGTTGAAGTCCTTAGTGCAAGCTACTCAGATCAGGGCGGTTACAAGGAAATTATTTTTCTCCTGGAAGGGCATGGGGCTTATAGCAAACTTAAGTTTGAAAGTGGTGTGCACCGGGTTCAACGGATCCCAGTAACAGAGTCCGGGGGAAGGATTCATACGTCTACGGCCACAGTGGCYGTCCTGGCCGAAGCAGAAGAAGTGGACGTCTCGATTAATCCGAATGACCTGCGCATCGATATCTATTGTTCCAGCGGACCGGGCGGACAGTGTGTGAATACCACCCAGTCGGCGGTACGAATTACCCATTTACCCACAGGAATTATCGCGACTTGCCAGGATGAAAAATCTCAGCTCAAGAACAAGGAGAAAGCTTTGCGCGTCTTGCGTGCTCGTATACTGGAGAAAGCACAAGAAGAGGCGATCGGAGAGCAGGCGTCTGAGCGCCGAAGTCAAGTGGGGACAGGAGACCGGAGTGAACGGATTAGAACCTATAACTTCCCTCAGGGACGGGTCACAGACCATCGCATCGGGTTAACGTTGCATCGCCTGGAGACGATTCTTACGGGAGACTTGGAAGAAATTGTCCAAGCTTTGAATTCGTCAGCTCAGGCTGAACGTCTGAAGGCGCAGTAGCGAGGCGCAAGGGGGTTTTGCAGTTTTGATAGTTCTGGAGGGAATGCATTGGGGTGAAGCGAGGCTCTTGGAAAAAGAGATCGATAATGCCCGCTTTGATGCGGACTTGTTATTAGCCGGAGTTTTGGACGTGTCTCGTGACCGCCTTTATCTTGATTGGGACCTCACTTTGTCTGAGCAAGAGGAGGCGGACTACCGGGGAAGTATTCTTCGCCGAGCTGAGCACGAGCCCCTCCAATACATCTTAAAGCGTCAGGAGTTTATGGGACTTTCCTTCTGCATTGATGAGCGGGTGCTTATCCCGCGAGCGGACAGCGAGCTTTTAGTCGAGAAATGGCTCGGCTTGGTAAGGTTAGAAGAAAAGCAGGAGCAGGACCGCTCGATTAAGGTCGTGGATCTTGGTACGGGAAGTGGGGCTCTCGCTATTTCGATGGCCTATTATTATCCTCAGGCGGAAGTGGTGGGGACTGATCTTTCGCAGGATGCCTTAGATGTTGCGCGAGAGAATGCTCTGCGTTTGGGTGTCTCAGTGCAGTGGCGTCAAGGGGATTTTGTGAAGCCTATCCRGGGTGAACGCTGGGACTATATTATCACGAATCCTCCCTATGTTTCAGCGGAGGAATATTGTCAGTGCGCTCCGGAGATTTTCCGTGAACCCTCTATGGCCTTATTAGGGGGACAAGACGGTTTGGACTTCTACCGCCGACTGGCTGAAGAGACGCGGGTCTTATTAAATCCTCRGGGGCAGCTCCTGATGGAAATCGGCTGGAAACAGGCTGACGCGGTTTGTAAAATATTTCGGATGAAGAATTTTGAAACGCAGGTTTTCCCGGATTTAGCGGGGCGCGACCGGGTGATCATAGCGAGGGAAGCAAGATGCTGACAAAACGATGTTATATTAATGGACTGCATCCGGAAGCYGAACTGATCAAAGAGGCTGCAGCGTTGCTGCAAGCAGGAGAATTGGTAGCCTTTCCGACAGAAACGGTCTATGGCTTAGGGGCTAATGCCCTGGATGCTTCAGCTTGTACAAAGATTTTTGAAGCAAAAGGACGCCCCCAGGATAATCCTTTAATTGTGCATGTTTGCAACCGTACTATGGCCAATATTTTGGTTGCCCAATGGACGCCTGAAGCAGAACTATGTGTTCAACATTTCTGGCCGGGTCCGCTGACCTTAGTTATGGCGAAAACGACCATAGTTCCGGAGATTGTCACTGCCGGTCTGGCTAACGTGGCGATTCGGATGCCCAGTCATCCGGTTGCCCTCCGCCTGATCGAGGAAACAGGGCTGCCGCTTGCCGCGCCAAGCGCTAACCTCTCAGGGAAACCCAGCCCGACAAGTGGCAGCCATGTCTGGCGTGATATGTCAGGCAAGATTCCACTGATCCTGGACGCAGGGGCTTGTCAGGTTGGCTTGGAATCAACTGTGCTCGATGTGAGTGGGGGGATTCCCACTATCCTTCGTCCAGGCGGAATTTCCAGGGAACAGTTGGAGGAGGTACTTGGCGCGGTGCGGGCGGACACCCTGTCGGAGAGCCAGGTTCCCAAAGCACCYGGCATGAAATATAGGCACTACGCTCCTCAAGGAGAGATGATTCTGATGTTTGGCTCGTCCGAGCGCATCATCCGGCGCATGGGACGTGAAATTCAGAAAGGACACGCAAGGCTGAAAAAGGTCGGGGTTCTTTGTTCGCTGGAGAGCGCGCCTTTCTTACATAGCCTGCTGCCGGATCTCTTGTTTGTTCTGGGGTCTAAAGATCGACCGGAAGAAGCAGCGCGTAACTTGTTTGAGGGGTTACGACTTTGTGATGAACGAGGAATGGATTTTATATTGGCTGAAGGGGTCGAAGAAGGAGGTTTGGGGACAGCTATTATGAACCGGTTACAAAAAGCGGCCGGTAAACGGATTTTTTACATATAGTAGGGGCACAAGGCATTCCGCCCAATCCCTATCTTATTGCCTAATCCGTCTAATAAACTCTTTCCTTTGCATATACTTAGTGAGAACGGAGGGAAGGGTATTGAATTTAGTATGGGTTGTGGCAGTTGCAATTGCCCTGGGAGCAGATGCATTTTCATTGTCTTTAGCTATTGGCTTGGCAGGGGTCAGGAAAAGCATGATTTTACGCTTGCCGTTGGTTGTGGCCGTTTTTCATGTGGTTATGCCGCTTGGCGGGATGATGTTGGGTCAGGCGCTAGGATCGATTCTCGGTCGTTATGCCGGTGGGGTAGGAGCCTTGGTTCTCATCGGGTTGGGGGGGAGAATGCTGTACAAGGTTTATCGGCCACCCATTGAATATTTTCCTTTCGGGGTAGCGAGAAATGCCCTTTTTCAGAATAACTTATCGCCAAATACTTCCCTCAGTGGATTCGGCATCTATGTGTTAGCTGCCGGTGTAAGTTTAGATGCTTTAAGTGTAGGGTTTTCACTGGGAACGATCAGAGCGGATCTCTTCATCACGGTCATAATTATTGGCCTGATTGCCGGGCTGATGACAGGGACAGGCTTAGTTTTGGGGCGTGTGATGGGAACGCGGTTAGGAGATAAGGCTGAATTGCTCGGAGGCTTGGCGTTGTTACTGATCGGTGTCAAATTGCTGATTTAATCGAGGCGCGAAGCGCGAAGTTCGAGGTTCTAAGTACCAATGGCTCATCTCGTGCCTTCGCACCGTGTGCCTTCGCGCCGTGTGCCTTCGCACCGTGTGCCTTCGCGCCGTGTGCCTTCGTGCCGTGTGTCCTTGCGCTTTGCTAAGTCGTTTTTTGCGGTTTTGGCAGGGATTGAGCAGTTATATGGAGAACTATAGTTTATAAGAATGGAGATATGAGCATGAGAGTTGCGTTGGGAGCCGATCACGGTGGTTACGAACTCAAGGAAGCCATTCGTAAGCATTTAGAAGCAAAGGGATTAAAGGTTCAGGATCTTGGAACCTACTCAGCTGACTCCGTGGATTATCCTAAGTATGGTTTTGCTGTAGGTAGTGCGATCATCAAGGGAGAGGCCGACTTGGGAATCGCGATCTGTGGAACCGGGCAGGGGATTTCCATGGCCGCGAATAAAATTTCAGGAATCCGTGCTGCGGTCTGTTCAGAGACGTTTTCAGCCCGGATGGCCAGAGAACATAATAATGCCAACGTTTTAGCACTAGGCGCCCGGGTGATTGGCGCCGGCCTTGCCCTCGACATTGTGGATATCTTTTTGAAAACGAAGTTTTTAGGGGGTAGGCACACCCGTCGTTTGAATTTGATTGCGGACATTGAACGCGGTGAGAATATTTGAATCCCGAACGTCTTGTTCGAGTCATTTGTCAAAGCGAGGAGGAATCCCTTTTCTCATGGATAAAAATATTGCAGACAAATTGCATGTGATGGCCAATATTTGGGATGATGTACTCGAGGCCTTTTTTCTAAAGGCTAATTTAAGACGGGGGCAGATCCTCGTTTTAGGGTGCAGCACTAGTGAAGTTATCGGCCAACAGATCGGTCAGGGAAGTAGTCTGGAGGTTGCCGAGGTGTTGCTTCCGCCTTTGTTGGAACGGGTTCACCAACAAGGAATCTTTTTAGCGGTGCAGGGATGTGAACATATCAATCGGGCGTTAGTTGTGGAAGAAGCTTGCGTGGATCACTACGGATTAGAGGTAGTTTCGGTATTTCCAGCATTGCATGCCGGAGGTGCGATGACGGTACAGGCCTGGAGGAAATTCTCTTCCCCTCTTATGGTAGAGCGCATCCTTGGACATGCCGGCATTGACATCGGTGATACATTTATAGGCATGCACCTTCGCCCTGTGGCGATACCCATTCGTATACATGTCAAGGAACTGGGACAGGCACACTTAACCCTGGCGCGCACCCGCCCACGCTATATAGGTGGCCCACGAGCCGAGTATACCTAAGAATCTACAACGCAAAGCGTATTTGTGTCAAAGACGCAAACAGCACACAGAATCCCCGGCGATGTTCCAAACCCCCGTGACCCAAGCCGGAGGAAGTGTCTTAGCTTAGAGAGCATGGA
>NZ_JCAIJG010000168.1:5605-17231 GCF_059735615.1 Desulfosporosinus sp. Tol-M2 | reverse complement strand
GGCCCCCTGGTGGATGAACTGAGCATCGCGTATAGGGAGATGACGATGGGCAGGACACGCAGGGAAGCCTTGTTGGACTTAGGGGAACGAAGTGGGGTCGAAGAGGTGCAGTCCTTTGCCCGGGCGGTGGTACAGGCCGGTCAGATGGGGATCTCCATTAAAAATGTGTTGCAGTCACAGGCGGAAGTTATCCGCCAGGCGCGCAGAAACAAGATCGAGGAGAAGGCCATGAAGATATCGGTTAAAATATTGATCCCTATGACTTTATTTATCTTTCCGGTGATCTTTATCGCACTGCTGGGCCCTGCAGCTGTTAATATCTACAACCAATTTAAATAAAGCCCACGAAGTTGAGGATAATTCGCTGAGCTGGAGAAGAGGGGGACACCATGTTTATTTATGGTAATGAACTGCTATTGGCGGATCAGGTAAAGTCTGCAGATACTTTCTTTCAAAGATTTGTCGGCCTGATGGGGCAAAAGAGCCTGGGTGGCGGGCAAGGGTTACTGCTTAAAAATTGCTCTTCTGTCCACTGCTTTTTTATGCACTTTCCTATTGATGTGGTATATTTATCTAAGTTTATGGAGGTGCTTTATGTCGAAACGATTCAGCCCTGGCACATTGGCAGTTTTGTAAAAAAAGCCAAACATGTCCTGGAACTTCCAGCCGGGTCCGGACAAGGCCTCAGTGCAGGAACACAGATCAGTATTGAAGCGTAATTATCGGCAATAATGGGAGGATTCATGATGACAGCTATTCAATCAGACGGCAAACCGGAATCTGAAAGCAAATCAGAATTTGATTTCAAAGAGTTGAATGTGGATAATGGCAAGAGTATTGTTGAACAGCTGCGGGTGAAAACTGAGGAAATAGATCTGAATCAGTATTTAAAAAAAAGCCTGGGGGGCTATACCAAGCAATCTGTTTTAGAGTACCTGGGCCGTCTGCGAAAGCAGCAGCAGATAACGGCAGCGACTTTTTCAAGCAATATGCAGATTTTACACGACGAAAAAGAAGCCTTGAAAAAAGGCAATGACATTTTGCAATCCCGTCTTAGTACAGTGGAAAGCAATTATGAAAATCTCTCAGAATCCATCCGCCTTTTTGAATACGAAAACAAAGACTTCACAGTTGCGGATGTCATTGGGCTGAAAAGCAAGAACTCCGTGTTGGAAGGTGAGATCAAAAAGAATCAGCATGAGAGAGAGGGTCTTCATGTCCAGTTGGACCGTCTGAATGCTGCAAACCAGGATTTGAAGACCAAGCTGGAACAGGCCAATCAGGAAATTGCTGCTCAGAAGCAGCTGGTGATGGCGGAAAAGATCGAGACGAAAAGACAGCGGGACATTGTTACGGATACCTACAGCCAACTGGAAACTCAGTTGGATCAGAACAATTACCTCACTGAACTCATGTCCAGCGGGGAGTTGGCGCAAACAAAGGTTAAAGTCAATAACCTTCTGGAACAGCTTGCATCTCTGAGTGACCTGAATGCGAAATTGATTTCCGACAGCAATATGAAGGATCAAGCCATTGAAACCCTCAAGAATCAGATCGAGTTAGTAAAACAAAAGGCTCATTCTCTGTCACTGAACCTGCAAGAAATGAACGGACAGAATGACAAATTATTTGCGGCCAACCAGGCATTAACCAATCAACTTGAAGAGGAATATAAGAAAGCTATTGCCCATGTTCGTGAACGCTCCGATATTATAATGGAGAAACTTTCAGCAATAAATAAGCTAAATGAAGCAAATACTACAATTTCTATTCTGGAACAGCTGCTTGATAAAGATAAAAAATCTGGCGATCTTCGTACAATTTATCGCAATATAAATGACCTTGAATACAAAAAAGATGTTGCGGAAAAGCAACTTCCTGAGGATAAATATCAAACAGTGATCGAACTGAAAAGGAATATTGAAAAGCGGCTGCCTGCCGATAAAGAAGCCGATGAGGCTGAATAAGTAATAAGAGGGAATTAGATGAAAAAGCTTATAAAAATAGCTAAAAATGAAGATGGTCAAGCAATAGTACTGGCAGCTTTATTAATGGTGGTTTTAATGGGTTTTGCTGCTTTCGCCGTGGATATAGGTAATGTGGCTCTTGCGAAGGCCAAACTACAGAATGCTGCCGATGCAGCAGCTTTGGCCGGAGCACAGGATTTGGGAACTGCCAACGATCCTGCGGATACTGCCAAAAATTATGCGGAAATGAATGGGGTTGAAGAATCGGAAACCACGGTCACGGCTCCTTATAATAGTGATTCCACTAAGATTAAGGTTGAATGTACAAGAACAATTTTTCATACGTTTGCCCAAGTTTTGGGCTTTACGCAAACAGATGTATCAGCATATGCGATTGCCAAAAAAAATTCCCACTGGGCTGGAGAAGCATTACCTTTTATCAACCTGGATGATGATTATACTGATGCAGATTATGCAAATGCTCCAAATCCACAGATAGAGTCCTGGGAAAAGACAACTTCCGGAGATTTTGAAAGTATACATCCCTATGATTACGAAGTTATAAACAGCCTTGAATCCGATGCTTATTTTAAAGTTCACTATAGCGACGGTATAACCTTAAAAAAGGGTGTAGTTGCCAATGGCCCGGAAAAATTAAAAGATAACCTGGAAATATATTATCAAAATCATGAAAATGAAACTGTATATGTTTTCAGTTTACAAAGCAATATCATTAATGATACCGCTAATCAAGGAAAAGTCATGTTGGCGGATGGAACATACAAATATTTATATGGTAGTGGTGATGATAAATTAAAAGAAGGAGATGTAATAGATTTAAGCCAAATGGTTCTTCTGGAATGTACTTTTGATAATTATGCGGATAATACGCTTACATTAACAGTTAACTGTGTATATGATATATGGAATGGTATAGTTCCAACAAATTTTGTAATACCTGAGGCTGCTTCTTCAAGATTAGTTGACTAAATGTATGCTCCAGCTTTGGGGGAATGTTCGTAGTAGTATTGATCAATTCACAAAAGCCAAAAATAAAAGCGAGTTTCTTAATCTTAATAAGATAAGAAGCTCGCTTTTATCTTTGGAACCGGATATGTTTCTAACATAACTTAAGAGTTCATCCAGACCTTGGAATTATGGGGGTCATTATTTCCGGTTATAGCGACTTAGTCCGAGATTAGGTTGCTAATTTTTACTAGTCAGGCGGAGTATGTTATACTCACATAAAAGGGAACATTATCCAAGAGGAATCTGTTTTTTATGAAGACAAAAATGATAGGAGGTAAGTCAGGTTGAACTTTCAAGATCGCTACCGCTTCTGGTCAGAAAACTCCTACTTTGATGAAGAAATACGGCAAGAGCTGGGGCAAGTGATTGAACCGCAAGAAATTAAGGACCGCTTCTATACGGATTTGGAATTTGGTACCGGTGGTTTAAGAGGAATTATGGCAGCAGGCACTAATCGTATGAACAAATATGTAATAAGGAAAGTAACCCAGGGTTTGGCTGAATGTGTTTGCGATCAGGGGCCGGAGGGTATGAAGCGGGGGGTGGTTATTGCCTATGACTCACGGAAATACTCACCGGAATTCGCTCTTGAAGCAGCCTTGATTCTTGCCCGGAACGGAGTTAAGGCCTATCTCTTTGATGCGCTTCGTCCTACTCCGGAGCTTTCTTTTGCCGTACGGCAATTGCATGCTCTGGCAGGAATTGTGGTGACGGCCAGTCATAATCCTAAAGCGTATAACGGTTATAAATTATACTGGGAGGACGGCGGACAGGTTCCTCCGGAGCATGCGGATCAAATCCTTGCGCGTATTAAAGCGCGGGAAGATTGGATCGGGCTGGAACCCATGCCGCTGGAGGCGGCTAAGGCCAGCGGTTTGCTGGAAATCATAGGGGAGGAAATCGATCAACTTTATCTTGCTCAGGTCCTGGAACTTGCTCTGCACCCGGAACTTGACCGGGAAAAGGGGGGAGAACTGCGGATTATTTATACGCCTCTGCACGGAGCCGGAAACATCCTTGTCCGCAGGGCTTTGGCCGAACTTGGTTTCAGTTCGGTCACCGTTGTACCCGAGCAGGAGCTCCCTGACCAGGAATTTACAACTGTCCCTTACCCAAATCCAGAAATTCCGGCGACGTTCGAACTCGCCCGGAAATACGGAACCCAAATACAAGCCGATCTTCTCCTGGCAACAGATCCGGATGCTGATCGTTTAGGCGTGGTCTTGCGTGATCCTCAAGGGGACTTTACTCAGCTCACCGGAAATCAAATTGGAGTTTTGTTAACCTATTATATCCTATCTCAAAAAAAGGCCTTAGGAATCCTTCCGGGAAACGCCACGATCATCAAAACAGTCGCCTCAACCGATTTGGCGGATGAGGTTGCCCGGTATTTCCATGTCCGTGTAGAAAATGTGCTGACCGGGTTTAAATTCATTGCCGAAAAGGAAAAAGAAATGGAAGAAAGTGGATGGGGAACCTTTCAGTTCGGCTTCGAAGAGAGTTATGGGTATCTTGCCGGGGATTTTGTCCGGGATAAAGACGCAGTTATTGCCTCTGTCCTCTTGGCGGAAGCGGCCATTTATTATCAACAGGTTGAAGGACGTAACCTTTTTAATGTCCTTGAAAGTATATATCAACAATTTGGCTATTACCTTGAGGACCAGGAGTCCCTCACCCTGGAGGGCATTCAAGGAAAAGAAGAGATGGCGAAGATCATGGATTCACTTCGTCAGGAAGAAATCCGGGAACTGGGCGGGACTAAGATTAAGAAATTCGATGATTATGAACAACGTATCGGTAAAGATAGTTCGACAGGACTAACATATCCCCTCACGCTTCCCCGTTCGAATGTTTTACGATTTTCCTTTCATGGTGGGGGATTTGTCATGGTACGCCCCTCGGGAACGGAACCCAAAATAAAATTTTACTTTTCAATCAAGTCAAACACTCTCTCAGAGGCAGAGGATACTCTGCACAAGATTAAAGCTGATGTTATGCGCCGGATTGCCCGCATACGATCCGTCTGATGAGAAATCAAGCTGTTTGGTTATTTTATTGATATTGGGGGAGTAAATTTGAAAAAAGTTATCGGAATTTTCCTGAAGGGTCTCTTAGTCTTAATCCCAATTGCGATTACATTCTACATTCTGTATAAAATGTTTCTGGTAACTGATGGATTATTCAAAGGTTTACTGGAGCGTGCCGGCTTATATTTTCCTGGGCTCGGAGTGATTGTTACACTTGCCGTAATCTTTCTGGTAGGTTTACTGGCCTCAAATTGGTTCTCGAACAGATTCCTGAATTATTTTGACAGGATCTTTACCAAAATACCACTTTTTGGTAATATCTATGCGATCGTTAAAGATACGGTGAATTCCTTTTCAGCGAACAAAAAGGGCTTGTCCCGTTTAGTAGTTGTAAATATGTCCAATGAGCTTAAGCTTTTGGGATTTCTAACGAATGACGAAGAAAGTACATTTATTCCAAAGGGTTACGTGGCAGTCTACTTAATGCAGTCAATGCAATGGGCCGGGAATCTGATTCTTGTACCGGAACAGAAAGTTCAACAGCTCGAAGTATCTGCCGAAGAGGCTATTAAGTTTATTGCTTCTGCCGGGCTTTTAAGCAAAAAAGCATAATTATTACGTGAGTTCAAGGAAAGGTTAAAGCTTTTCCAAATTGTTTATTCTAATTACCCCAATCAACTTAATAATTCCCCAAGCTATTACAGCATAAACTGCAATTCCTACAAGTGTTGCCGGTTCTAAAATAGCCTGGATACCATTCATGGGCGCAACAGCTGTCTGGAATATCCCTGTGAAGGGGACCAATAACACGTTGGTAATCGCGTAAATCATTGAGACAAATCCACTTGTTGGATTCGCGGCTAATAGTTTAAAAATAAATCTAAACCCTAATAAGATTTCCAAGACACCAAGAACGTAATAAACAATACTTTTCGCTTGAGCAAAGACTTTGTCTTGTGACAAAACGGAAGATGCATTCGGATGTTCCATTTTTTAGTCCTCCATTACTTTAGTATAGTAGTCTATAGTAATTATTTCCGAACAGTAAATAGATTATTAGTATGAATGCTATGAAAATACAATAATTTCTTTTTTGCGGCGAGGTCTAATGAGTGACTTCTGGCGTTTGTTCGAGAGCAGGGGGTATGATATAGTTTAAAGGCGAAAGATTGATGGTTGACAGAACACTTATCGCCTTTGGATGCAGAGACACTGACGCTTGATAAAGGGGCAAACTTGAGAAATGAGTGTTTTATTTTGCCGGGATTGCGGCGTTGATATTTCCGGAGAACCGCTTTTTCGGCGGATCAGTTTTGCTTTGGAACAGGGGGAAAAAGCTGCGCTGGTTGGCCCGAATGGTGCAGGTAAAACTACACTGCTCCGGGCCTTCTTAGGGGATGTGCGTTTAGAAAACGGAGAAGTACAAGTTCTTGGCTCCTACGGGTACCTTCCCCAAACGCCGGTTGTCGAAGATGAGGGGAACGTCTTTGAGTGTATGCTCCGGGAACGGGCGGATTTGATGCAAATGCAGGCACAGCTGCGTGAATTAGAGGAAAAGATGGCGCTCACCCCCAGTGAGAAAGTCATGGAGCAATATGCGGCTTTAACTGAAGTTTTTGAAGGCCAGGGGGGATATGCCCTCGAGGCCTTGGTTCGGAGAATCCTGGCGGGACTTGGGCTGGAAGCGGAGATGAGCTCCTTGGTCACCTCGTTGAGCGGGGGGCAAAAGACGCGGCTGGCCTTGGGTAAGCTGTTGCTCAGGTCGCCCGAACTTTTGATTTTGGATGAACCTACGAATCATTTGGATATCGGGGCTCTGGAGTGGCTCGAAGGGTATTTACGGGATTATCCGGGTGCCCTGTTGATTGTTTCTCATGACCGTTACTTTTTGGACCGTACCGTGACCCGGGTTTTTTGCCTGGAAAACGGGGGACTAAAAGGGTATAGCGGGAATTATTCTGAATACGAATTACTAAAGATCCTGGAAAATAAGACAATAGGCCGTGAAGCCGAACGTCTTGCCCATAAAATTGCCAAACTTGAGGAGTATATTCGCAGAAATAAGGCGGGGGTTAATTCCAAACAGGCCCGTGGCCGGGAGAGCCAACTTCAGAAGCTTAAACCGATCCAGGTCACCAAGCCAGACCATGGACTCTCTATGACATTACAAAGTGGAGGCCGTAGTGGAGATCGTGTTCTTTTGCTTGAGAATCTTTCCATTACCTTTGGGGCGCGTACTCTTTTTCAGAACGTTCAATTGAATTTACGACGAGGAGACCGGGTTGCCTTGTTGGGCAAAAATGGGATTGGTAAAACCTCGCTTCTCAAGGCGATTCTCAATCAGGTCTCTTTTGCGGGAACGATACGCTTAGGGGCGAATGTAAAAGTCGCTTATTATTCCCAGGAACATGAGAATTTGCGCGATTCCGGAACGATCATAGACGAAATTCGAAATGTCTCCAGGTTGAAAGACCTAGAAATCAGAAGTTTACTTGCCCGGTATGGTTTTCGAAATGATGATGTTTTCAAACGCATTTCTGTGTTGAGCGGAGGGGAAAAGAGTCGTTTGGCTTTATGCAAACTTTTCCTCGAGCAGGGGAACTTATTATTATTGGATGAGCCGACCAATCATCTTGATGCGGAAACCCGTGGTGTGTTTGAAGAAGCCCTTTTAGACTATGATGGCACCGTGCTCGTTGTTTCCCATGATCGTTACTTTCTGGATAAAATCGTCAATAAGATCGCGGAACTTACGACCCAGGGACTTCTCCTTTACGAAGGAGATTACACTGGTTTTAAGGAATATAAACAACAAGAGGAAGCGATCGTCACCCCGGTCGAACGAAGTGCTAAGCCGGGTTGCCAAGACCGGCAGGAAACCCGTAATCTGGCGCGGGAAAAAAAGCGGCTGAAGCAACTGGAGCTGGAAATCGAAGAGTTAGAGTCGGCGCTCCGTGTCCTGGAATCAGAACTCGCTTCAGCGGATAGTAATTATGAATTAACGATGCAACTGCATGAAGAGAGCGAAACAATCAAGAAACGCCGAGATAGTGTCTTAGAGGAATGGATTGACGTGAGCGAGTAGTTCATCATAAGTGGCATTAACCTGGATTATAATGTTATGCGTAGGTCAACAGATGGCTGGCAAAATACCAGAAAACCGGACTGCCAAAGCGGAATATTTACCGGTAGCTGTTTAATTTTGCTCGGCCTGGTTAATTGATTCGAGGTGAGGTATGTGTATATTATCGGGCTTACAGGTGGGATCGGAAGCGGCAAATCTATGGTTGCAGAGTGGTTTAAAAAGCAGGGGGTTCCTGTGTTGGATGCTGACAAAACGGTTCACCGTTTGTTCCAATCGGATCTGTCGACCATATCAAAACTGGTCCATGAATTTGGGCCTGAGATCCTTGGAGATAATCAGGAAATTAATCGTTCGAAACTTGGTATTCGGATTTTCCGTGATGCAGATGCGCGTAAGCGCCTTGAGCGCATCGTGCATCCGCGCGTGGTAGAGTGTATGAAGGATAAACAAGCAGCGCTTCAGGCTGCGGGAGCAAAATTTTGCGTCTGGGACGTACCTTTGCTCATGGAAACAGGGTTTGAGGAATTTGTCGACGAAGTCTGGGTTGTGTGGGTGCCACGGGACCTTCAGATTTTACGCGTTCTTGAGCGGGACAAGTTAAGTCTGGCTGAGGTGGAAGACCGTATTGCTGCCCAAGGGTCGTTAGATGAAAAGCGTCAGCAAGCAGATGTAGTTATTGATAACTCTGGAAGCGAGTTGGAGACGGAGCGGCAGCTTGAGGAAATATGGGAAAAACATATGGTTAATAATCGTTGAGGCGATGCAATATAATTTAAGTAAATGTGAATGATTGAATGTTCATCCATACATCCATCCATAAACGTGAAGAGGGAAATGTGATGGTAAAAAAGCGGAAGAAGCATCGGACCATGGGCAAGAAATTATTTATTTTTTTGGGAATTGCAATCCTGGCGGTTTTTAGTATATTGAACATTCCATTCCTGGAGAAGATGATTTATCCCTACCCCAATCGGGCGATCATAGAAAAATATGCCGAACAGTACGGAGTTGACCCGCTGCTTGTTGTTGCCGTAATCCGGGAAGAAAGTAAGTTTTTTTCGCAATCCGAGTCACCTAAAGGTGCAAAAGGGTTAATGCAGCTAATGCCTGGTACGGCACAATCGATCGCTGAAAGTCTGGGAGATAAAACATTTAATGAAGAGGATTTACTCAATCCAGAGAAAAATATTCAATACGGAACATGGTATTTAGCTAGTTTGCAAAGAGCGTTTGCCAATAATACGATGTTAGTCACCGCTGCCTACAACGGTGGAAGAGGACATGTCCAGGAATGGATTAATAACGGCCAGCTTGACCGGAATAATATTCGCTTACAGGATATTCCATTTAAGGAAACCCGGGATTATGTAGGACGTGTCATGAAAAGTTATGCACAATACAAGAAACTTTACCGTAAATAAGCTGTACAGCTCGGGCTGCTAACACCCTCCAGGGAAAACTTGACAAAGCAAGAATCGGGGGAGTAAGATGAATCCTGATTAGTTCCCTATACAATTGGGGAATGAAGTTGATTAAAAGGGAGGCACTACCGTGAGCGAGTCGTGTAATAGCTGTTCGGCAGCTGGGACATGTACAACTGATAGTTGTTCCAGTGAACCACAAGTTTCAGAGGCTCAAAAAGCGAGCCATGTTGGCAAAGTGATTGCTGTCATGAGCGGCAAAGGAGGAGTAGGTAAATCCTCTGTCACAAGTATGTTAGCCGTGAGTCTGAGGCATCAAGGGTATAAAGTAGGGGTTTTAGACGCGGACATAACCGGCCCAAGTATTCCGAAAATCTTTGGAGTAACGGGAAGAGTCGGGGTCAATAATACGGGTATTCTTCCTTTAAAAAGCCGGGCCGGTATTCAAATAATGTCGTTAAATCTTATGATAGAAGCCGAAGATGACCCGGTTATTTTGCGTGGACCAATGATTGCCCAACTCGTCAAGAGGTTTTGGACTGACGTAATTTGGGGTGAGCTGGATTATCTGTTGATCGACTTGCCTCCCGGGACGGGGGATGTACCGATCACGGTATTCCAGACGTTACCTGTAGATGGAGTCGTTATCGTGACCAGCCCGCAGGTACTGGCGAATATGGTTGTTCGGAAAGCGATTAAAATGGTCCGAAAATATCAACCCCCAATTTACGGGCTGATTGAAAATATGGCGTATGTGCAATGTCCGGATTGTACGAATCGGATAGAAATTTTCGGGAAACCAAAGGGCCAGGAAGAAGCGAAACGAAATGCTATCCCTTACTTGGGAGAACTTGCCATTGACCCACTATTGGCTGAGTTATCGGATGCCGGTAAAATCGAAGATTATCCAGCCCCAGCCTTCGATCAGATCGCTAAACGTTTAACGGAACAGGTTATGTTGACAGTGATAAGCAGCTAGCCTAAACATCTAAGTGCACATCATGCGTTGGCGTAAATGTTCCTTGGATTGCGTTGGTATCAGACATGACAAAAGACCCGCGTGTTTGCCCATGACCGGTAAACAGCGGGTTTTGACATTGGTGTAATGTTGCTTCCACCTAAATAGATCAGAAAAGACTAACCTTTGCGCTCAAAACCGAGTACCTTTAACGCTCTTTGGATAACGCTGAGTAATTTTTGTAGTAGGGAAGATTCATTCTGATTTACCGAAGACTCGATCGTGTCATTATTTTCCTGTGAATTATTCATAGCTTCTGTTGCTTGTTGTTGAATCGAGTCGTGTAATTCTTCATTAGTGATCTGACCATCTGCCGCTCTGTGATTCTTAAATAGCCGGACAGTAACATATTTCTTTTTCATAGGATCCCCACCTCCTTCATTTGATAAGAACCAGTAAATAGTTTATCTATATTAAGATATGATGGACTACGTCAATTGTTTATCTTATTCAATAAGTCCAGTTGGTGTTCATAGACCGATTTTGACGTTCAAAAAATGGCATGGTGGATTGTTATCAATCCCCATGCCATTTCCTATGGCACAACAACCTTTAAAACTTGAAGGGAAACCCATGGAAAGACTCTGCCCCTAGTTCAAACAAAGATTATTCAGACACAAACGTAATCTGACAGATTGGGATTCGAACTAGCGGACGGATTCCATCGATTGGTTTTCCCATGTTGGCATAGAGTTGAGCCTTGGTCAATAATGCAACTCCATCTCGTATTCCGCCAAAATGGCCAACCCAATAACTTGAATCTGTGCCTATTCCCAAACGGGTACCGATTGGATAATTGTCAAATAAACCTACAATAATCCCTCGTAATCTAAATAACATATGATTGCTCCCCTTCCTTTTCATTTGCCACAATGTGGCGACATAAGATAAGAAGTTTGGGATAGGCTTTGGGGATTATTGTTACTTCATGTTATGTACAAGTTTTTTAAAGTGTGACAAGTTAGCAAAAGAGCAGGCTATTTTTGTGCCTGCTCAAAAAATGGGAACATCCTCAATATGCACTTATACCCGAATCTTTACTAGCGCCTTCTGTCGGCGCCTTCTGTCGGCACCTTCTA
>NZ_JCAIJG010000168.1:0-5581 GCF_059735615.1 Desulfosporosinus sp. Tol-M2 | reverse complement strand
TGCCTTTGCCGGTACCTTTGCCGGTACCTTTTCTTTTTCTCTTGCTTTGTGCTACTGGGTTTCTAAATAAGAACCTGCCAAGTCCTGAGCGCGTAACGTTTTCCACTAAATCACGTATTTGAGCTTGTTGCATCAGCCTTTAATCTGGTGAGCAGAGCCAACGGTTCAGGCATTTTGCTTTACTGGTATATCAATTTGCTCTGCTTCCTTATGACCATGTTTTTTAACAATGACGGAAGCATCCTAATTACCACCCCCATTATCATTCAGATAGTCACCATTCTGAAGCTTAAAGCTAATCAACAATTCCCTTATCTTCTTTCCGGGGCGCTGATTGCGACCGCAGCAAGTGCTCCAATTGCGGTGAGCAACATTGCCAACCTGATCGCTCTAAAAATTATTGGTTTAGATTTAAATTCGTACGTGTCCATGATGTTTGTTCCCTCTTTGTTAGGAATCACCGCCATATCGTTGCTATTGTTTTATTACTTTAGCAAGGATATCCCGAAAGTAATTAACGTACTGCCGGTATCCGGTATTGAAAAACCTTACACCCCTCATCTGGATCATCGGCCTCATCCGGATCATAAACCGCACCAACATCCGCATCCACAGCCACATTCACATTCGTCTTTGCATCATCCCTCTCCTCATCTATTAACAGACCACGCCATTTCTCCGTCTGTAACGGATATGTCCATGTTCAGAGTTTGTATCGCTATTGTTGCCTTGACGAGGGCAGGCCTGTTTGTAGGCACCGGATTTGGCATTCCTATGGAATGGATCGGCATCTTCGGCGCCCTGTTGCTGATTATGTATAGATGGAACCGAAGAGGAGTTGGAGTGAATGATATTATCAAGAAAACTCCCTGGCATATCATTTTATTTGCCTTTAGCATTTATGTCGTGGTTTACAGCTTGCATAATATCGGTTTAACTGAATTAATAGTTGAACGACTTAGAGAACCCATATCAGCCAATCTTTTAAGCGCCACTCTGATCAGTGGAGGTTTGCTTACGGTAATGTCAAATCTATTCAATAATCTTCCATCGGTCATGATTGGGTCTTTAACCCTGACAGGAATGCAACTGGATATCCCAACGTTGCGTATTGCCTATTTGGCAATGATTATGGGAGCGGATATTGGCTCCTTGATTACCCCGATGGGAACCCTGGCATCCTTGCTTTGGATGTTCATTCTCAAGAAAAACGGGATTAGGATTAATTGGACTCAAAGCTTGAAAGTGACGATCATTGTCATTCCCATTGGGCTCCTCATCAGTTTATTCAGCCTATATTTTTGGGTAGATTGGCTATTTTTCTAAGTCTATTATTAAACCCAGGCCAGATTAATTGGGCCTGGGTTTTTCTTTATACTTGTCAGGCAAAAAGAAAAAGACCTAGGCAGACATGCCTAGACCTTATCCCTAGATCCTTTACCACACCTTGTTATCCTTACCATTAATAGTAATGGTATTAGTATTGGTATTGGGATTTTCATCATTGATTTCTTTGAAGAGTAACACTAATAATAAGACAATAATAATCGCTAACTCAATTTCCGTTAGAAATGCTAACATGTGGTTGGTCCCCTTTTATTCATCTACCACAAACGTGGTGATATAAGATAAGAAATTCCGGAATTGGCGTTGATTATTATTGATGATATAGGTTATGTACAAGTTTCATGAAATGTTACATTGTCCGTTAAGCAGTCTTATTTATATTGATGTTCAAGCACATACGCTGTGCAAGAATCAATCGTTATTGGCTATTTTCAAAGCGAATCACATTGTGAATATTCAGGACCTTGCTATATGCTTTGACAGAATCCAGTGCTTCCTGAAGTGCTCCTTGACGACAGGGATGAGTTACCAGGACAATCTCCGCCTGATGTTCAGCGCGCGGTTTTTGAATGATCGAGGCGAAGCTGATATTTGCTTCGGCAAAGAGTAAGGCTAGAGTAGCGAGGACACGGGGCTCGTCTTTAACAAGTAGGCGAATATAGAATGCAGTATAGAAATCTGAGACGGCTTTATGCGGAAGATTAAGGTAACAAGTGCAATTGCCGGAAGAGGTTGAGTTCGAATGAATATTGCGAACGATCCGCATAATATCGCTAATAATCGCACTTCCCGTAGGAAGAGAACCGGCGCCCCGACCATAAAACATGGTTTCCCCAACGGCATCACCCACGACATAAATGGCATTGAAAACACCGCTTACAGAGGCCAGCGGGTGAGTAAGAGGTAATATTGCCGGATGAACGCGTACTTCGATTCCTTCATCTTGATTTTTTGCAATGGCTAATAGTTTGATGGTACAGCCAAGCTCAGTGGCATAAGCCAGATCTTCACGCGTAATTTTTGAAATGCCTTCTACAAAGACGTCTTGGAGGGCAACGCGTGAATTAAAGGCGATGGAGGATAGAATGGCAAGTTTTCGGGCAGCATCTAGACCGTCGACATCAGCAGAAGGGTCAGCTTCGGCATACCCTAATAGTTGTGCTTCAGCAAGGACTTCCGAATACTCCCGGTCCTGCTCGGCCATGGCAGTAAGAATATAGTTGGTCGTTCCATTAATAATCCCCAGGATGGCGGTAATGCGGTTGGCGGCCAGGGACTCTTTCAAAGCTGCGATTATCGGGATTCCGCCTCCAACGCTCGCTTCGAAGAAGAGGTCCTTGCCTGCCTGATTGGCTGCCTCAAGAAGCTCATAACCATGAAGCGCTATTAAGTCTTTATTTGCGGTGACGACATGTTTACCCTGTCGTAAAGCTTCCAAAATAAACGTGCGGGCAGGTTCGATTCCCCCCATCACTTCGACAATAATATCGATTTCAGGGTCTTGAAGGATTTCCGGTGGTTGATCTGTGAAGAGATAGTCGCCGCTAACTTCACGTTCTCGATCAAGATCCTGATCAAGGATTCCTTTAATGTGAATTTCGCAGTGTGTTCGTGTTTGAATATCTTTAGCATTTTGCTGTAAGATGCGTACTACTCCAGAACCCACTGTACCCAACCCTAATATGCCAATTTGAATTGTCAAGGTAAGTCAACTCCTCTTTAAAAACAAATGTATATGTATAGTGGACATTATACCTCGCCCTATGTGCCTTTGACAATATCTTGTTACAGGTCAGAGGTRCCGTACCCGAAACATAACCATTACCCACGACCAAAATGAAAAGTGAGGCCATTGCCTCACTTTTTCTAATTAAATTTTCAAAAATAGCAGGACTCATTAATTTTATGTCGAATAAATAAATCATGAAAACAACAAATAGACCGGAAATAACTGAAGAACTGGTGAAACAAATCTGCAAGACCATCTCAGAAAAGCCGAGCATGGGAAGAAGCAGATTGTCAGTAGAACTATGTGAGATGTGGGACTGGCGGGATGCAGGCGGCAAGGTTAAAGACATGTCATGCAGAGATTTGCTTTCCTCATTGGAAAAAGCAGGGCAAATCGTTCTGCCGCCTCGTATGCGATTGCCACGCAAGCCGGGAGACTCGAAGGGTATTAAACATTTTGCCCATGATGAAACACCAATCATTCGGAAATTAGGGGAACTTCAGCCATTAGATATTGAAGTCGTGACATCAAAGGAGTCGATGACACGGTTCCAGTCGTATATAGACCAGTACCACTATCTCGGGTTCGATCGTTTCATAGGCGAGAGGATGGCGTACATGATTTCCAGCAGGAACGGTGAATCTCTTGCATGCTTGCTGTTCGGGTCGGCAGCGTGGTCTTGTCGAGAAAAGGATTCTTTCATCGGGTGGAGCAAGGACGAGCGCAGTCGCGGACTTAAAATGCTGACAAATAATTCGCGCTTTTTAATCTTCCCATGGGTGAACGTGCCGCACCTAGCAAGTCACATTCTGGCGCTGATTGCAAGACGGATAAGCTCAGACTGGGAGTTGAAATATGGCCACGGGTTATGCCTTCTGGAGACATTCGTTGAATGCGATAGATTCAAGGGCACGTGCTACAAAGCGGCTAACTGGATTAACGTGGGTCGGACGACAGGTCGGGGGCGTGACGGCGGTCACCACAATGCCATTTTGCCCATAAAGGATGTCTATATTTATCCACTTGAGACACGTTTCAGGCAAGCATTGTCCGACACGAAAGGAATGTGAATTTAAATGGAACTCGACAAGGTAAGTGCAGCAAATTTCTACCAGGATAATGGCGATAAGGTCAAGTTGAACTGGTTATTGTACGAGTACGCAAACCTGTTGTATATGAAGATAGCAGCAAATCCGAAGCTTGTTCGTTACAGAAGACTTTATTCTCAAGATCAGATTATTGCATTCTGCGTGTATTTCTCGAAGCGATTAAGGAAGAGCATTTATGACATGCAGACTGGTCGCTCGAAAAGTATCGCCTTTGACGGAACGTACGTGTATGAGTTCTACCCGAATAATTCTTATGCGCAAACGCAAGAGCTGTTAAATGTAGCTTTGACGGCATGGGAGGACCAGCTTAAATGCTGTGCAGGTTGTCAAACTAAATGCCTGATCGATGAGTATGAAATCACAGGCATGTTTGACAGCCTGGGAAAAACGGGATGGCCCATCTGATCTATATAACGAACAACGATTGCAGAGGTGATGACACTTTATGACGAACGAACAATACCTGCGGCAAGCCAAAGATTTGCGGCTGCGCATTGAAAATATGAAGATAGCCCGTCAGATTTCAGAGGACAAACTTGGTCTTGAAATACAGGAGCTTAAGCAGGAAGTTCGTTCGAAGGACCATCAGGTACGGCTGCTGCAGACGCACATTGCCAAAATAGAAGAAGCCTACCATCGTGCTAAGGTAGATAATGAGGTTCTTCAAAGGAGATACGAGGAGATTTCCGATCAATGCGGGGCGTTAGCTGACTCGGTGACCATGCTAAAGGCGCGCATTAACAAGGATAGTAGCAATTCGTGCAAGCCGCCCAGTACTGATGGATTAAAGAAAGTGATCCACAACAATCGGATGTCTTCAGGCAGAAAACCGGGCGGGCAGCCAGGACACATTGGGCACGGACTTACTCTCTCCAAAAAGCTGGTGGAGCTGATTGAAGAAGGCAAAACAGACGTTGAAGTTGTGGACCATGGCGATACATGCGGCGAATATATCAGCAAATACGAAGTGGACATACTTACTATGGCAGTGATCAAGGAACATAGGTTTTACAAAGGCGAGCCTATTCCTGATGGACTGAAAAACCCGGTGAATTACGGTCCGAACATCAAGGCCATGTGTGTAGATTTATCAATGGAAGGACTTGTATCCGCCCAACGGGTTTCTGAATTTATCGAATCATTAAGCAGTGGAGCGGTTAAACCTTCCAAAGCCACGATTTTGGCCTTTCAGGACGAGCTGTCCGGCATGCTTGATAAGGAGCTCGAAACCATCAGAGAAAGCGTGGTGGAAGCGCCGGTTATTAGTGTTGACGAAACCCCACGCTCATCTACGCAAAGGCCTGCTGATGACAACGAATCCATGGAGGTGGCCAGGGGCAAGTCATTCAACTTATGTGTACGGACCTATAGTACGCACGATTCAGTTTACCTCACA
>NZ_JCAIJG010000073.1:0-11147 GCF_059735615.1 Desulfosporosinus sp. Tol-M2 | reverse complement strand
ATCCTGGATATTTTAGCCGTTGAACTTCTCGGGGTCGTTCCTGAAGACGAGAGTATCGTCATTTCTACGAACCGCGGCGAACCGGCAGTTATGGATCAAACCTCAAAAGCGGGCGAGGCCTACCGGAGGATCTCAAGGCGGATTAAAGGGGAAGAAGTACCCCTGATAACTCTGGATGTGCCGCAAGGAATTATGGATAGACTGAAGAGACTCGTTGGCTTACGCTAACCGTTCGGTACGGAGAGGAGGAATCGTCTTTGTTAGAATTTATCAGCCGAATGCTTGGCAGGGGAAGTGCCTCGAGCAAGACGGTGGCTAAAGAACGCCTTCGGCTCGTTCTGGTTCATGACCGTGCCTGCATTTCGCCTGTCATGCTCAATAAATTAAGGGAAGATATAATCAAAGTTATTTCTAACTACATGGAAATCGACGAAGCTGCGCTCGAATTCAATCTATGTCAGGATGAACGCGAAGTGGCGTTAGTTGCCAATATTCCTGTCGTCAAGATGAAGCGGGACTACGCCGCCAAGGGATAATCTGAAAGAGCCTTCCAACACCTACGAAAAGTGATGGAAGGTTTAATTATTAATTAAGCGCTACTTTGTTACCCCAGCCCAATTCCCTCTGATTTCTGGCTAAAGATGTGTTATAATTGGGCAAGTATCAGGGTTCATACAATAACCAGAGGGGAATTATCGTGGATAGACGCACACTGAAAAACCTGGACTTTTTATTTATCTTCGTTACGTGTTTGTTATTGATAGCCAGTCTCCTGATCTTGAGTACGGCTTCATTTAATGTGCTCGAATCAGATCCTTTGCACTATGTCAAGTCGCAAGCCATTTGGATTATGATCGGTATTGGCATTGCAACGCTCATTGCCGTGATCGATTATGAGAAATGGCGAACGTATCGGTGGTGGATTTATGGCTTTAATATCACGTTGCTCCTGGCCGTGATTTTTTTGGGGGACGAAAGAAATGGGGCAGTTCGTTGGATAGCGACTCCCTTTGGCTTTAATATCCAACCCTCAGAATTCGCCAAAATCTTCATAATTCTTACCCTCGCGGATTTCTTAGCCGTCCGCCAAGGAAAACTCAACAATTATAAGGATTTTGTAATGCCCTTTCTGATCGTACTCCTCCCCATGCTGCTCATCTTCAAGCAGCCTGACTTAGGAACAACCTTGGTTTTTTTGGCGATATTTATCGGGATGATGTTTGTAGCGGGAGCAAATCCCAAGAAATTCGGAGGGCTGTTACTGGGAGGAGCAGTCATTGTGGGGGTAGCGCTCTGGCTCCACTTCGCGACGAATCTACCTGGGTGGCTGTACTGGGCTCAAGGACTACCTCTTCCCATGGAAGATTACCAGTTAAAGCGCTTGACTGTTTTTAGGAACCCAGCAGCTGATATATCCGGAGACGGATATCATATCATCCAATCTATTTGGGCTATTGGGTCTGGAGGGTTATGGGGAAAAGGGTTTCGAATGGGAACACAAGGCCAGTTGAACTTCCTGCCGGAGCATCACACGGACTTTATTTTTTCCGTCGTTGGAGAAGAATTCGGCTTTATTGGGACGATCACCCTACTCTTTCTCTTTTTGATCTTCCTCCTACGCAGTCTTAGTATAGCCTTAAAAGCGCGAGATGCTTACGGCATGTTGATTGCCACGGGTGTGGTTTCAATGTTTACCTTTCATATATTGGTCAATGTCGGTATGACCTCCGGGATAATGCCGGTAACAGGAATTCCACTCCCCCTTATCAGCGCGGGCGGAAGCTCCATGTTATCAAACATGGCTGCGGTGGGATTAATGTTGAGTGTTAATCTAAGACGCCGACGGCTTATGTTCTAATCGAACCTAGAACCTCGAACTTCGAAATTGAGGTTCTATTTCTTTTGCCCTTTCATAAACTATTAAGGGAATGTACGAGCTTGATCAAGGTTCGAGGATCGAAGTTTGAGGCTCGAATCGAAGCGAACAAGTTCGCAATATTTGAAGTCTTAAAGTATAATTTCGTTTTTCGATTCGCAGAATCGAATTCGAAGATCGAATCTCGGACTTCGAACATCGAACTTCGAAATGGGGTGGGGGGATGAATCCGTTTGAACGCTGGGATGACTGGGAATGGGAACGGGCAATCCAAGAAGTGGGAAAAGAACCGGGGCGGAACAAATTGGAACCACGCCTTAATCAGCAACCCGGACGATCTCGACGTCCTGTCAAGGCAGGATGGGGGGATTTTTTTAAACATTGGAACGGAACTCAGAAGCGCACCATCTTAGCTGCGACCTTATTTTTATTGGTTTTCTTTAGTGCCAACAGTACAGACCCATTTTCAGGAACTATTCATTCAATATACCAGAGCGCTATGAACTCGGGTAATTATTACACAGCCTTAAATGGTATGGCTAAAGAAGCCTTGTCCCTGGGTGGCGTCGTTAGTAAGAATGTTCCAGTTGATGTCAGGATGAAAGGTCAGTTTTTACCCCCTATTTCCGGGAAAGTCGTCGCTGCTTTTGGAGAAGTGGGGGATGGGAGAAGCAATGCTCTGGGTTCAATTCATAACGGGATTGATGTGGAGAGTGCTTTAGGAGTACCGGTGGTTTCGCCTGCAGCAGGGGTGGTTACCGCAGTGGGGGAAGATTCCCAACTTGGGAAGATTGTAAAACTGGATTTTGGGGATGGCTGGACCACAGTGCTTGGTAATCTTGGTGATATTTCGGTTGTCAAGGGTCAGCGGATCGAGAAAGGCGGTGTTCTCGCGACAGTCGGTCTTTCCGCACCTTTAAAGAAGCCCTGGCTTCACATTGAACTGAGAAAAAATAACGTCCCGGTCAATCCTATACCTTATCTAACCCCTGCACAATTGTAAGGGCACGTGTAATCGTGGTTCGATGTTCGATGCGCGAAGTTCGAGGTACGAATTGAAGCGAACAAAGTCCTGATCGAGGCGCGAGGCTCGATGTCCGAGTTCGAATCGAAGCGAACAAAGTTCGCATTAAAGTTTAAAGCCTTAGAGTATAATTCCGTTCTTCGATTCGCAGAATCGAATTCACAGATCGAACCACGAACATGAGGAGGAGGAAAAATGGAGCTCATAAAAATTTCTGGGGTGAGTCTCCGAATTCATCCCACGTTTCTTATGGCTTTGGTCGTTTACGGAGTCCTGGGTTTAGCAGCCCAGGCTCTTCTCGTCTTTGGCTTAGTCTTCTGCCATGAATTGGCGCACTTATTAACGGCCAGAGCGTATGGATTTCGTGTAGTGGGGCTTGAGCTGTTTCCGTTTGGAGGAGCAGCCTACTGTGATGATCTCTTTGAAGGACGAAAATTTGAGGAGAGCATCATAGCGTTAGCGGGTCCGGCCTTTAACGTGGTCCTTTTATTTGGGGCTCAGGCGTTAAGGTGGCAAGGGGTGTGGACAGGGGAACTTGCGGACGATTTTGTACGTTTTAACTTTTGGCTGGCTGCCTTTAATTTGATCCCCGTTTTGCCGCTCGATGGCGGTCGGGTTATGCGGGCACTCCTGGCGAAAAGCTTTGGCTTCGTCYMGACCACGAAGTTATTGGCATGGTCCGGCAAGTGGCTTGGCGTACTCCTGGCCCTGTATGGAATACTTTTATGGAGTAAAGGAAAATTCATCGARGGGCCACTCACTTTGATCATTTTGGGGGGATTTTTTTGGCTGGCAGGCAGTAAAGAAATCTCTTCGGCTCATATTACGTTTCTCCGGCAATTGACGCGTAAGAAAGAGGACTTGTTAAAAAAGGGTCTAATGCGTAGTTTTTGGGTAACTGTTCATAAGGACACTTCCCTCGTGCGAATCGTTGAGGAGTTTACTCCCGATCGCTATGCTATGATCTCTCTGGCAAATGAAGCTTTGGGGTTGGGTAAGATCCTGACCGAAACGGAGGTAGTGGAAGGGATGTTGCGGGAGGGGATTCGTTTTCCAGTTGGTAAACTTTAGGGATATTCTGTTATATATGATATAATTGAGGTCCACAATGTAGTAGTACAAGGGGGCCTCATTGATTCCATGAATGAATTTACCGCGCCGGGGATACGCCAACAGGTCGAACGGTTTTTACCTAAAGTTCTGAAACCAAGCAGGTACTTAGGCTCAGAATGGAACGCGATTAAGAAAGACTGGGCTAAAACAGAGGTCCGGATGGCCTTTGCTTTCCCGGACGTTTACGAAGTTGGCATGTCCCATTTAGGAACAAGGATTCTTTACCACCTGATTAACTCGTTCCCGGAATTTCTCTGTGAAAGGGTTTTTGCTCCTTGGGTGGATATGGAAGAGACAATGCGKGAGAAGGGTATTCCCCTGTATGCGCTGGAATCGTTTCAACCTCTCCAGGCGTTTGATGTCGTCGGATTTACCCTTCAGTATGAACTGAGTTTTACCAATATCCTGAATATGCTTGATTTGGCGGGTATTCCACTGCGATCCGCTGAACGCGGGAGCGCTGACCCTTGGATTATTGCCGGGGGCCCTTGTGCCTTTAACCCGGAACCCCTCGTAGGGTTTATTGATTTCTTTCTCCTTGGAGAAAGTGAAGAACAGTTGCCTGAAGTGCTTCGTCTCATAGCCGGGCAGAAGCTTAAGCCGCTTCCACGGAGGGACTTTTTAGTGAGAATTGCCCAGGTGCAAGGGGTTTATGTTCCGGATTTCTACCATGTATCCTATAAACCCGACGGTCGAATTGAGGGTATTAAGTCTGAAGAGGGCGTTCCAGCCGTAGTAGGAAAGGCCATCGTTCAAGACCTGGATCAGGCGTTTTTCCCGACCAACCCGGTTGTCCCGTACCTGGAAATTGTGCATGATCGGATGATGCTTGAAGTGATGCGCGGCTGCTCACGGGGCTGCCGTTTTTGCCAAGCAGGTATGATTTATCGTCCGGTTCGGGAACGTTCTCAGGAAACTCTTCTTAAGCAAATGGAGAAGTTGGTGCGTTCCACGGGGTATGATGAGGTTGCACTCACCTCGCTTTCCAGTGGGGATTACTCCTGTATCCAGCCCGTCATTGAGAGCATCCTGGAGAAGCATGGAGAAGAAGGAGTTGGGATTTCTCTCCCCTCGCTCCGAGTCGACTCTTTTGATGTCGATTTAGCCGAGTCCGTAAAGAAGACTCGTAAATCCGGATTAACCTTTGCACCGGAGGCCGGGTCACAGCGCTTGCGTGAAGTCATCAACAAAGGGGTTACAGAGCAAAATCTCCTGGATGCTGTCGAGGCCGCCTTTAAGAAGGGATGGTCAACCATTAAGCTTTATTTTATGGTTGGGTTACCGACGGAGACGCAGGAAGACATCGACGGAATCGTTGATCTGGCTAAAAAGGTCGCCAATCTTGGAACCAAGCTTGGACGCCGCAATATCACAGTAACGATTTCAACGAGTTTTTTTGTACCMAAAGCGCACACGCCGTTTCAATGGGAACCTCAGGAAGCAAAAGCTTCGGTGGATCTTAAGCAAAGATATCTACGAGAAAAATTAAGAGACCGCAGAATTAAATATAATTATCATGATGTGAAGACGAGTTTTCTGGAAGCGGTCTTTGCCAAAGGAGATCGGCGACTTGCTCCACTTCTCGAATGGGCGGTCAAACATGGAGCTCGTTTTGATGGTTGGGGTGAGCAATTCCGGGAAGATGTGTGGATGGATGCTTTTAAAGAGTTTGGCATTGACCCCCACTTTTACGCCAACCGGGCGATGGATTATGATGACATCTTACCGTGGGAGCATTTAGAGAGTGGCGTGACGAAACAGTTCTTGGTCAGTGAACACCACCGGGCACTGCAGGGAACCAAAACAATGGATTGCCGGCATGATGAGTGTTCCGGGTGCGGAATATGCCTGGGCAGAGGGGTTCAGATGGAGTTGAAAGGGTGAGTGCCATGCGGCTAAGAATCGCCTATACCAAAGTTGAAGATGCACGGTATATCGCACACCTTGACCTAACGCGGGTGTTTGAACGTGCGGTCCGACGGGCTGGTATTGCCATGTCCTATACGGAGGGTTTTAATCCGCGTCCCAAAATCTCCTTTGGCTTCGCCCTGGCGGTTGGGACAGAAGGGGAACGGGAGTACGTGGATATCGATATCCAACGCGAACTGGATTTGGGGGAAGTGCTCGGGCGCATTCAGGAACAATTGCCACCGGGGATTCGACTGCTGCAAGGACGTGCCCTGACCCAGGGAGTTAAACCCTTAATGGCGGTCCTTAATGCGGCAAGTTACAGGATCCGGATTCTGATGGCTTTGCCGATTCTGCCGGAACGTTTACAGGAGGCGGTAAGCCTTTGGCTCGCTCGGGAGCATGTGATCTATTTACGCTACACGAAAAAAGGGCCAACTGAGAAGGATATTCGGCCATGGGTAAAGCGTATGGAAGGTGAAATCCATGGCGACGAAATCATCTTTGAGTTGGAGGTTGAGATGGGTAATGCCGGGAGTGTTCGTCCGGAGGAAGTGCTCGCCAGTCTCAGGGAGCTTGAAAATTTACCGCTGGATCTGGAGGAGCTGCATGTTAGACGGACGGGGGTGCATGTGAATTACCAGGGGGAGAATAGCTCGCCGTTTGAGCAGCTTGATGAGTAGAGGCGGCTGGGTGAGCGGTTAAGCCCGAGGTGCGATTTGCCTGTTCTTACATCCTACGCCGGTAAGGATTCTTCTTGGGCTCACGGCTTCGGCGATAGTCATCCTCAGCGCGATAGAATTCGTTAAGGGCCGTGCGCTTTCGGCGATACTCTCCACAGGAGACTATCGTCACTGGAGACTATCGTGTTCCATCGCTATTCGCTTGACGCTAAGGCTAAAACGCGTAACCTCTGGGTTGTTCTGAATGTGAACCAACGCGTTTCTTAACGCTTTATCGTCTGCGCTCATTGACGCGATTCCTCTCTCCGTACTTCACTAAGCAAATCGCACCTCTCCGCTTTGAAGCTGAGCTGCGCCGCTGGGCTTGGGATGGACGCAAGGTCAGGACGCCAAGGAATTGATTTGCTGTAGACGATAACCAGATTCTTGATTTGACTATTCCCGATAACCTCGAAGAATTAGACTATTACGCTAACGAGCTTGTAAAGAGAAAAAGAAGATCTCCTAGCTATGCTGATTCAAGTATTACTGATAATATAGTAATCAATTATATATACAAGAATGTTAAAAAGTTCGAAGTTGTTATAGGCATTTTTCCTCAAAGCGGCTATAAAAGAAAAGGGTTTGATCAGCGGTACTATCGTTCACGTATCAATGCGTACCAAATACAGGTATGTGTTAGAGCATATAAATGTATAAGCAATATAGAAAGAATATCCATAAAAGAAGGTGAGAATAGTGAACTTGAGAAATTATAGGGGACAGTTTTTGGATCATTTAGCTAATATTAGCGATGAAGAATTTGATCAGGAACTATTTGATGCAGGTATCGAAAATCAACAACAGAAACTAAATATCAACAGAGAACTTACTTTTGAGTCTATTGAGGTTGATGCTGCTGAAATGGTATGGGGAAAAGATTTTTATGGAAGCACTAAAGATGTTATTACTTTAGAGGCTTTATCTAATGGGGAGACTGCCTAATTGAATACAGACGTACCCATTAATGAAGAAGTAAGAAGTAAATTAGTATTTTCGGACTATCGGTTTGATAATATTGAATTCAGAATAAACCCCTTGTTTAATTTTGACAAACCGATTGATGTCCAGTTTACTTTGAGTGCCGAGATTAAAATCATTGACGATGTGACAAAATCGGCTGTGATTATTGTTGGCTGTAGAGTTTTTAAGAATCCTAAAGAGAATAATTATCCATTTACAATTGATACAACAATATCAGGCGATTTCCATTTTGAGGGTGACATAGGCGACGATGAATTTGTTAGATTTTGTGAAACAAGCGGAATTGCAACGTTACTTCCCTTTATAAGAACGGCAATTACTAATATAAGTACAATTGCTAACTTGCCACCTTTAGTTCTCCCGTTGCTAAATGTGAAAAATTTGCATATGAAAATTATGGACGAATAAGACAGTTATCTTAAATTCCGGGCCCTAGGTTCGGCTTTTTACATAGAGAGTTAAGAGATTTAATATTTAGAATTATGCTAAATATACGGCTCGCCTCCGCCATCTAAACTCGAATTTAGGCGGAAAATAATGACGAAAGCCTTGAGGTACATAAAGTTGTACTGCCTCAAGGCTTTTTCGTATTTCAGAAAGTATAATTTATAGAAACGATTCTCAATATAAAAGGGTTTTATTGACAAGCATAGAACTATACCAAAGATAAGAGATAAGAGATAAGAGATAAAAGGAAAAGTAAATAATTGGAGGTATTAATCCGGATGAAGCATGAAAATGCCGGATGTTTAAAAGAAATCGTCATTCAAAGCCAAAACCAATCACATAAGCTCCGTGCAGCCGTCTTTGAACAAGGCGAATTGATGGAAGTGTTCGAGGAAGAGGACGGCTCATCCCATTTGGTGGGGAATATTTATCGGGGGCGAGTGGAGAACGTTCTGCCGGGTATGCAGGCCGCATTTGTCGATATCGGGCTGGACAAGAATGCATTTCTTTATGTCGATGATGCTGTCCCGTCGCGCTTTGAGGAGGATGAAAAGGCGGATTCGGCTGCTCATGGTCGGATCGAGCACATTCTCAAGCCGCGCCAGGAACTATTGGTTCAGGTTGTTAAAGACCCGGTCGGTACAAAAGGGGCGCGGATTAGCGTCAACTTAACCCTGCCGGGGCGGTATGTCGTGCTTCTTCCGCAGGTGAGTTATAGCGGGGTTTCCCGGAAGATTTTAGATAATAACGAACGGGCGCGTTTGCGGGATCTGGCGGATCGGGCAAAACCCGAGGGGATGGGGGTTATTATCCGTACCCTCGCCGAAGGGGTTGATGGGGACGAGATCGCGGAAGATATTACGCAGCTTGTGGAGAATTGGCGGGCGTTGCAACCCAGGATTCCGCATGTTTCCGTGCCTGGTATCGTTCATAAGGATGTTGATTTGATTTCCAGGCTTGTCCGCGATTGGATTGATCAAGATGTGGAAAAAATTACAGTCGACCAGGATGAATTGGCTATCATTTTAAGAAAAGCTCTGCAAAATATTGAACACCTGGTGGCTAAACACATCCATGTTGTCACTTCAGAGGACCTCTTTGTCCGGTATGGTGTGGGTGAAGAAATTCGGAAAACCATGCGCCCTAAAGTTTGGTTAAAGAGCGGGGGCTATCTGGTGATTCAACAAACGGAAGCGCTGATCGTGATTGATGTAAATACCGGAAAATATGTAGGGCAGCGGTCACTTGAGCAAACGGTGCTTCATACGAACCTTGAGGCTGCGGGTGAGATTGCACGCCAGCTGCGTCTTCGAAACCTTGGGGGGATTATTATCATCGACTTTATAGATATGACCTCTAAAGAAGATCAGCAGCAGGTGATTAAGGTGCTGGAGACGGCCTGTGCGCGGGATAAAACGAAGTCACAGGTATTAGGGCTGACCCAACTGGGGTTGGTGGAAATGACCCGCAAGAAAGTGGGTCAGACCTTAGCGGTGCGTTATACCTCGCCATGTCTGACCTGTGATGGCAGCGGGAGGGTCTGGAATGGATAGTCTTAGGATTCCATGACCTCTGCCAAACTGATTTGCCTAATTCCTTTATGGCAACGCGCCGGTAAGTTAAGATAGTAATTTGTTGCTTCATCAAGATTTTTTTGCGCAGTTTCCGAAAGGTCAGCAACTATTTTGGCCGGCGAACCGACGACCAGTTTATAAGGGGGAATAATAGTCTTTTCTACTACTAGAGCACCGGCACCAATCAGACAGCCATCGCCTATACTTACATAATCCATAATGATCGCACCCATGCCGACCAAAACATGTTCACCGAGCTTAGGGGTATGAAGAATCGCCCCGTGACCAATGTGACTCCGTGGCCCAAGAACAGCGTCACAACCAGGATAAACATGAATAACGCAGTTTTCCTGGATATTGGAACCTGCTCCGATCGTAATTTTACCCCAGTCCCCTCTAATACGTGCGCCGGCAGCCACATAACAACCTTCACCCAAGGTAACGTCACCAATTATTGACGCTTCCGGAGCGATATAGCTTCCCTTGCCGATAGATGGTCTTTTTCCCTCAAATTCATAGATTGCCATTTTATATCCTCCTCCCAAACCCCAGTAATAACTATTCCTGTATTCCTGATTAGCTATTATTATTGATATTTATTATTCTTCATTATTCGCCAAGCTAACTCCTTAATCCTCCATGGCGGGAGTAATCTGGGTGTGGAGTGAATGGCTGACCCCGATTATCGGGGTTCGTACGCTGGCTTCGGTGATCATGCTGATTACTGGAACAGTAATTGGTGTTGTGGTATTTGCTGGGATGGTAAAACTTTTGAGAAGGGAAGAGTTTATTCAAGCAATGGGGTTGGTGAACCGAAAGATTGGAAATCGATGGATCAAAATATTGAGTAAACTGGCGTATGAAGCTAATATCGAATCTCTTGAATGAATATTAAATGAATATTAGAAGAAATACGGACAATTTTGCATAGTGACAATCGAGGAATTATCTGGTATCCTTTTAAGAAATAGTTAATATTAAACATTCGGCAATGGAGCCGTCAAGATGTCGGAGAGATATCTGGCGGTTTTTTTATTGTAAAGGGAGAGCATACTTTGAAAGCTACCGTAATGGAAAAAGTGAAACCTTCCTTAGAACGGTCCGCAATACTTTTAGCTATGACAGAGACAAGAGAGGAAGAGGCTAAGCTTAAGGAGTCCCTATATGAATCTTTTAGAATACGTTGCGGCGTGACGGAACTCGGAGGGACTCTGGCTAATCTTCAACATACTGGAAAACTAACGAATTCAGTGATGGCAACAGCGTTTAATACGGGTGTCATTTCCAAGGAAGACCGGAAGATTCACGCACTTATCCATGCAACCTTGGAAGCTAGTAACAGTATATTTATTCATACCAACAGCAATGCCAGCTTTGTTTTGAAAATAGGTTTAACGACGGATACAGAATGGATCGCGGTAGCAATTTATGGTCGTTCTTCCCTTCATCCCCTCTTGGAACATGCTCGTGTGGGGTTGGGAGTTATGCATCTTTGATTA
>NZ_JCAIJG010000174.1:0-11847 GCF_059735615.1 Desulfosporosinus sp. Tol-M2 | reverse complement strand
GGGAAAGACTCGAGGGGATTGTGGCTCGCGCTGCCGCCTTAAAGGAACGCCTAAGGGAGCTCAAACAAGACCTTTAAGCAATTCACTTTGAAGCGGCGAAACAGGAGGAAAACGGGGCATGTGCCATAACGATCTGGAGAAGGACTATCAAGAGAGCTTGGAATACCTTGTCAACCTGACCACGTTTGGTATAAATTTAGGGTTGGGGCGTATGCAGGAACTTTTCAAGCGCTTAGGAAACCCGGAAAAAGCCCTGCGCGTGGTCCATGTGGGGGGGACAAACGGCAAGGGGTCAACAACAGTCATGATCGCCCGTATTTTGCAGGAAGCCGGCTACAAGGTTGGGGTTTTCACCTCACCCCATTTGCATGATTGGCGCGAGCGTATGGTAATTAATGACCAGATGATTCCTAAGGAAAAAGTCATTCGGGCGCTTAGTCGTCTGCGCCCATATTCGGAAGCCATGGTCGCCGAAGGGTTTGAGCATCCGACCGAGTTTGAGGTAAGTACTGCGCTGGCTTTACTCTATTTCGCAGAGGAAAACGTCGATTTTGCTGTGCTTGAAGTTGGACTTGGTGGGGCAATCGATTCAACGAATGTGGTTTCCCCCCTGATCTCTGTGATTACGAATATTGGTATGGATCACATGGATTATTTGGGAAATGATCTGATCTCCATTGCCAAGGTCAAAGCGGGAATCATTAAACCGCACTCGATTGTCGTAACGGCGTCTGAAAATCCGGACGTGATTCACGTCTTTCGTGAACAGGCGAAAGCCGTGGGCGTTCCGCTTTGTTTGGTGGGGGAAGATGTCCGCTGGGAAAGCACATGGAGTGGAGAGCTTGAGCAGGAATTTACTCTCCGAGGATTGAACGCCACCTATTCAAATCTGCGCCTGCCCTTAATCGGATTCCACCAACTTCGCAATGCGGCAACAGCAGTAACAGTCTGTGAAATATTGCAAACTAAGTACGGAGTACATATACCCCAGGAGGCAATTTACGCCGGCTTACGCGAGATAAAGTGGCCGGGACGGCTGGAGCTGCTTTCCTTAAAGCCTAAAATCCTTTTGGATGGGGCTCATAATCTGGACGGAGCTCGGGCCCTGGTGCAAGAGATCCCGCTTTATTCACGGGATCACCTCATCCTCTGTTTAGGGATGTTGGCGGACAAAGAACGGGAAAAAGTCGTTAATATGCTTGTGCCTCTGGCGGACGAAATCATTATCACCCGTCCGAATTCACCGCGTGCGGGGGATTGGAGAGCTCTGGGGAGTTTGGCTACACAACATGGGCGGCCTGTAACCTGCATTGAAGACCCAAAAGAAGCGGTTATTTTTGCCCTCTCGCGTCTAAAAGAAAATGATATGCTCTGCGTAACCGGTTCAATCTATATGCTGGCAGATGCTCGCCTTGCTTTGATAAATGAATTGAAACATAAACTCTTTGTTAAGAAGAATCTCCTCTAACTTAACAAACTTAACAACTTAACATAGAATTAACACAAATTTCCCTGGGATTTGATATAATGCTCCTTGGAATGAAACCATACTACCCATAACGTTCGTACTTCTAGTTGGAAGTTACGAAATTCGTTAGCATGAGACTGTTTCCGTGGCTGCCTGAGAAAATTTGTAGGGTGGGGGTTATTTTCATGTTTGGTTTATCACCAAAAGAAGACCGATTTTATCTTCTTTTCACACAAAGTACCGAAATCATCACTAAATCACTCAAAAGGCTCCAAGGGATTATGCAGCAAGATTGTGTATCCGCCGAAGACACTGCTCAAATGAATCGTTTCGAACATGAAGCAGACAATGTCACCACGCAAATCTTGGAGCGGCTGAGTTCCACGTTAATTACTCCGATGGACCGGGAAGATATTTATAAACTGGCTCAAGTTCTCGATGATATTGTCGACCTCGCCGACGGGATTGTCGAACGCATGCATCTCTACCACACAGTTAAACCATCGCTGGGAACACAGGAACTTACCCATCTGGTGGGTTTGGCAGCTGAGCAAATTCAGATTGCCTTCTCTGGGTTAGGGAACATCCATTTTCAAAAAACTAAAATTTTGGCTGCAGCTGAAGAGATCTATCACCTGGAAATCGCAGGGGACAAGCTTTACCGTCAAGAAGTAGCTCGTTTGTTCGAATACGAGGAAGACCCGATTGAGATCATCAAATGGAAAGAGATTCTGGAGCAAATCGAAACCACGTTAGATCATAGTGAAGCCATTGCCGATCTTCTCAAAAGCGTGGTCTTAAAATATGACTAGTATCGGCGCGATGTTAGTAGTGGTGGTTTTTTTAGCCTTGGCATTCGACTACATCAATGGGTTTCATGATACCGCCAATGCCATTGCTATTAGTGTTTCGACAAGGGCTATAACACCGAAACGAGCTGTGATTTTGGCTGCCTTCTTAAATCTTGGGGGGGCTCTCTTTAGTACCGGGGTTGCCCAAACCATTGCGAAAGACATTATTTCACCAAAATTAGCGACTCAAGAGGTCGTGATTGCCGCCTTGCTGAGCGCGATTATCTGGAACCTTATCACCTGGTATTTTGGAATTCCAAGCAGTTCTTCGCATGCGATTATTGGCGGAATGGCCGGAGCAGCAATTTCTAAAGCAGGATTTAGTATTTTGCAGTGGTACGGTTTAGGGAAAATCCTGGCTGCCCTAATTCTTTCCCCGATAGCTGGGATAATTTTAGGTTTCATAATTATGAAGATAATGTTTTTCATTTTTGGTAGCTTTTCACCGTCCCGAGTCAATCATGGCTTTAAGAAAATGCAATTATTAGCTGTAGGAATGCTAGCCTTTACCCACGGGTCCAATGATGCCCAAAAATCAATGGGGATTATCACGATGGCCCTCATAGCCGGGGGATTGCAAGCCCAAACTGACCTTATCCCGCCATTTTGGGTAAAAACAGCTTGTGCCTTGGCGATGGCCGCGGGTACCGCTATGGGAGGGTGGAGGATCATTCGCACTATGGGGGATAAAATTTTCAAACTAGAGCCCATAAGCGGGTTTACTGCAGATTTAACAGCCTCACTTGTTATCTGGTCAGCGACCGCATTCCCAGGTCTGCATCTCCCTGTTTCCACGACCCATGTCGTTTCGGGTTCCATTATGGGGGTGGGGTCTGCCAAACGGATTTCCGCCGTGCGATGGGGGGTAGCCCAACAAATGCTCATCGCTTGGCTGGTGACGATACCCACAACAGCCCTTTTGGCAGCTCTCTTTTATACGTTGTTGATGAAAGTTCTCTAGCCTGCGTACTTGGGTCTATTTCCTTCGTATTAAGGTCTATTTCCTTCATGTCCAACATATCTTCCCGTAAAAGGGTTGTCCGAAGTGGCGTGGAAGGGAATGGGGTATGTGAGGCGTTCAGAACGCATTCGAGTTGTTGTTGTCCTGATCGTGGGGCTAATGGCTATAGGTTTTCTGACCTGGGGGGTGGGTAAGATTTATTTGGAAATCGTAGGGCAAGCTAGCGGTGAGAAGGCTGAAGCCGTGCAATATCGCAGCAGAGACGCTAATCCGCTGCCAGACATCGTTTTGACCCTTCCAGAAGTGAAATTCTGGACTTGCCAGGTCGGGGTCTTTCAAAGTGAGAGTAACGCTCAATTGAGAAAAGAGCAGCTTAGGGTGTCGAATCTTAATGCCGAAGTGATCCGCACCGATCCTTGGACAGTAGGGATTGGTTTTGGTCATTCTGCAGATGAGCTTAAGGGATTGCGACAATCCCTTGCCGATAAGGAAATTTCCACAGTTCCAAAACAAGTCCTACTTCCGGAGAGGTCATTTCGTGTCGTCGGTAATGCTTCGCAACTGACGGCGGAACTTTTAACAAACGTCAATTCCATACTCCAGGAGGGGTTGACAGCAGAAGCCCTGATTAAAGAAAAGCAGGCCTGGAACGCCTTGGCTGGGGATTATCCGCCAAAAGAATTGGAAGGACTCCATCAATTTTATTGTAAGGTTCGCGAAAAAACCACTTTTGAAGACCAAAAAACTTTAATGCTATCATTATTTATTGAATCCCAGATGGTTATAAATAGGCTTTCCGGTAAATAATTACTAATAAAGGAGATTAATCCTATAATTAGACATGAATAAATTGCGTTTTTACTTGTTAGTGATATAATTAACTATCTATACAATTATCAAGAATATCAGCTGAGAAAGGAGTGAACCAATTTGAAAACTCTAAAAATTCCGGAAGCAACTATTATTAGACTTTCAGTCTACTCGCGCTATCTGACTGAAGTCGATCGAAAAGGGATAATAACTATCTCCTCGAGAGATATTGCGGAGGGAGTCGGTGTTAGCCCGGCACAAGTGCGCAAAGATTTAGCCTACTTTGGAGAGTTTGGGACGAGGGGTGTTGGCTATAATGTCAAAGATCTTCGTCAACATATTTTGAGGATCCTCGGTTTAAGCGTTGATTGGAGTGTCTCCTTGGTTGGGGCGGGAAACTTAGGATTGGCCTTAAGTACCTATAAAGGATTCCGGAAACGGGGTTTTATCATCACCAGTATTTTTGACACGGATCCCCAAAAAGTGGGAACCATGGTCGGCGACGTGGAAATTATGCCTATCGAGCGACTGGTTGAGGTCGCCAAACAAAACCGCACACAGATTGGTATTGTAGCCGTGCCTGCGTCCGCCGCTCAAGAAGTCGTTGATCAATTGATTAAAGCTGATGTGAAAGCCATCCTGAACTTTGCGCAGGTCGTCTTGAATGTCCCTCCGGAGATTGAGCTCCGGAATGTGGATCTGGTGGTAAACCTTGAAGTGTTGACATTTAATGTCAGTGCGCAAAGGTGATAGGAAGAAGTTTCTTACGCCTTATCATCTGCGCTCATGACGCGATTCCTCTCTCCGTGCTTCCTAAGCTAAGAAACTTCCTCTAGCTTGGGTCGCCGGGGGAGTGGAACTGTGGTGGGGGGTTTTGGTGTTGAACGTGCAATTCATTTCATGCATTAATTGTTGAACATAAATATTATGTGTCGTATAATAGCAATATAAGAAGTGTGTCTAGGGTTCCGCCGAAAGGGTCTGGACCGAGCGATACAGGTTGGAAGGTGCCAACTACACCGTGTGGGAAAAAAACCCCGTGGCAAGTTCTTGGGAACTGTCACGGGGTTATTGTTTGATCTTTGTTAAGTGAAAGAGGTGGAGAAGAATGAATCAAATCCAAAGAAAGAAGAAAATTACGGTTTACGATACTACGTTGCGAGATGGAGCTCAGGGAGAAGGAATTCATTTTTCAACACAAGATAAGCTAAGTTACATAAAGCGAATTGAAGAGATGGGATGTCTTTTTGTGGAAGCGGGTTGGCCAGGTGCAAACCCGCGGGATGTGGAATTTTTCCGGCAAGTTCGCGACTTACACCCTTCCCAGGCGCGCATTGTCGCTTTTGGGAGCACATGCAAAGTTAAGGAGTCTCCGGAAAAGAGCGAAATTTTGCAAAAACTCCTAGCATCAGGAGCGGATACAATTACGATTTTCGGAAAGGCTTGGGATCTACATGTTAGAGATGTTTTACGGACGACCTTAAAGGGGAACCTGCGTATGATTCGAGAGTCGGTTTCTTTTTTGGTTAGCCAAGGACGTGAAGTATTTTTTGATGCTGAACACTTTTTCGATGGACTCAAGGAAAATCCGGACTATGCGCTAAAGTGTATTGCCGCAGCCCTTGAAGCGGGGGCGAAAATCGCTATCTTATGCGATACCAAYGGAGGAAGTTTGCCTGAAGAGATAGCACAAGGTGTAAAGGCGGTGATGGTTGAATTTGCACTCCAAGAACTAGGAATTCATGTCCATAATGATAGAGGTCTCGCCGTTGCCAATACCTTTGTGGCAGTTGAAGCTGGGGTGACCCAAATTCAGGGGACTTGGAATGGGTTTGGGGAACGATGTGGCAATGCCAATTTAAGCACTCTCATTCCATTGCTGCAGCTTAAGGGGGACTATACGGTCGTTTCAGATTCAGCCTTGTTAAAAATAACTTCCTTTTCCCGCTTCGTTGCCGAGTTATCCAACGCACCCTTCGATGAGAGGCAGCCGTATGTTGGTCGCAGTGCCTTTGCGCATAAAGCGGGCATGCATGTGGATGCGATTCTCAAAAACCAACGGACCTTTGAACACATAGATCCGGCCGGGGTAGGAAATGAACGAAGAATATTAATTTCTGATCAAGCCGGGAAGGCCAATATTCTAGATCGCTTGCGGCGTTTTGAACCGATGGTTAGTAAAGACGACCCACGAGTTGAGAAAGCCATGACCAGGATCAAGAAGTTAGAGCATAGCGGGTTTCAATTCGAAGCAGCTGAAGGGAGCCTCGATCTCTTACTATTAAGGATACTTGGGGAGTTAACCACTCCACCCTTTGAAGTTTTAGATTATCATGTCTGGAGTGACCCCTTGCGAGGAGAGCTTGATTCTGTCGCAGTAGTCAAAGTTAAAGTTGGCTTGGAAACAGTCCAAATCGCAGCTGAGGGATGTGGACCGGTGAATGCCCTGGATACGGCATTACGACAGGCTCTCATTAAGTTCTTTCCGATTTTAGAGGAAAGTGAGCTAGTGAATTATAAGGTGAGAGTTCTAGATGGTTCGCGTGGAACCGAAGCTATAGTTCGCGTCATTATTGATACGCGCCTGAAACACGAAGTTTGGGGTACGATCGGGGTATCAAATAATATATTGAAGGCCAGTGCTCAGGCATTACTTGATGCGATCAATTGGACAATTTGGAGAGGGTCGGCGAGGGGTATATGACTCGTACTATGTACAAAGGAACGATGATTTGCGGAGGGGAAGAGTATGCGACAAGAAAAGGATTTAATAGGGGTTCATGAAGTACCGGATGACGTGTATTACGGAATTCAAACAGTACGTGCTACAGAGAACTTTCCGATGACGGGGTATCACCCGCATCGGGAATTGATCAGGGCTATGGGTATGGTTAAAGGTGCGGCAGCCGAAGCCAATATGCATATTGGGGCCTTAAGTCCTGAAATTGGAAAAGCTATAGTCGAAGCGTCAAGGGAATTAATCGAGGGCTTGTTGCACGATCAATTTGTGGTCGATGTGATTCAGGGTGGAGCAGGCACGTCCGTAAATATGAATGCCAATGAGGTGATCGCTAACCGGGCGATTGAACTCCTTGGTGGGAAAAAGGGTGAGTATCATAAAGTACATCCGAATACCCATGTGAACATGGCTCAAAGCACCAATGATGTTTTCCCCACAGCAATGCGTATCGCGAGCTTAAATGTGGCTCATGACTTGCTCGAAGCTCTCGACAAGTTGCGCCAATCCTTCGAGGATAAGGCTCAAGAGTTTGATGGTGTCATTAAGATGGGGAGGACGCATTTGCAAGACGCCGTTCCTATACGGCTTGGTCAGGAGTTCGCAGCGTATGCTCTCATGCTGGGACGTGATCATAGGCGCATCAAACGGGCAATCCGAGCGCTAGAGGTTATGAATATGGGAGCAACGGCGATAGGCACTGGGCTAAATGCTGATCCCGAGTATACTAAAAATGTGGTCCTGCGCTTACGTGAGTGGACACAATTACCTATGCGAAATGCCGAAAACCTAGTGGATGGGACTCAGAATACAGATACGTTCATGGTAGTTTCCGGGTCGTTGCGAATCTTAGCAGTCAATCTTTCCAAAATAGCGAATGATCTGCGCCTGTTGGCTTCCGGTCCTCGGACCGGATTGAATGAAATTAATTTACCACCTATGCAACCAGGATCCTCCATTATGCCGGGAAAAGTCAATCCAGTGATGGCGGAAGTCGTTAATCAAGTGGCCTTTCAGGTTCAGGGAAATGATTATACGATCGCGCTGGGGTGTGGGGCTGCACAACTGGAACTTAATGCCATGGAACCGGTCATGGTCTTAAATTTGCTCCAATCTTTGGACATCCTGAGCAACGTGTTGCGTGTCTTCAGGGACCGGTGTGTCGTAGGCATCACCGCGAACGTCGGACGTTGCCGCGAAATGGTAGAAAACAGTGTCGGCATCGTGACGGCTATTAGCCCCCATGTGGGTTACGATGTGGCATCAAACGTAGCCAAAGAGGCGACCATAAGTGGCCGATCAGTCCGTGACATTTGTCTGGAAAAAGGAGTTCTGACGAAAGAAGAACTCGATCTGATCCTGAACCCATATGAGATGACCAACCCGGGTGTTGCGGGTGGTGTGCTTCTTAAATCGTCGGGAGTCAAGGGGATGCCTTGAATGCCTTGCGTAAGAAATACTGGCAGCCATAGACAATTAACTAAAGTACTTCGCCCCGGAAGAAGGGGTTTAGATTGAGTGAACCCGTTCAACTAAAGTTGAATATTGAGTCTTAGGTGGGGGAGTCTCCCGACTGGATCAAATAGTTATACAGTACTCCAATTCGAGAGTCTTGTTCGAGTTTGGAGTACTTTTTCGATGGTGAGAAGGGACCATCGCCAAGTATGGTAAGATGTCGGTTGGCGATAGACGAGGCGAGGATTGTAAACGCAAGTTTCTCAAGAATAGAAATAGAATAGTGTCAACCTTGCGTAGTAATGGCGAAAATGCTACACTTATATGTAATAACATAGGGAATTATGGGTTCAAGGCTAAATTTCTTGGGATGGAAGGGGGAAAGGCTGTGGGGCGAAATTCCTTGGGAGCAGGGAGAACGGTTTTGCTCATTTTGATCGGTGCTGCTCTTGGAACTTTGGTTGGATTTGGCTTAGAAAAATACGGCATTCTTGCTCCGTTTTTACGCCCGGCAGTCATTGATGTACCCTCTCATACTTACATAGATTTCTTTTTTCTCTCGCTTTCCTTTGGTTTTCGCTTGAGTATAACCATTGCGACGATTTTGGGAGCACTTGGGGGATATTTTTTGTCTAGGANNANGGTGTAAGATGCTTATACTTGCTTCTTCATCCCCACGGAGGGCTATGTTACTTCGCAAGGGAGGATATCCCTTTGAAACTGTTAAGGTTTCTGTTTCAGAAGAATTGCCGGAAGGAATGAGGCCGGAGACTGGGGTTAGAGAGTTAGCTGTACGCAAAGCCCAAGCGGGTTTAACTTACTGGTTAGCTCAGGGGGGAGACATTCAGGATGTTATTATGGGGGCGGACACGATGGTGGTCCTTGACGCCCGCATTTTAGGAAAACCAGAAACACAGGCGGAAGCAGAGGAAATGCTGCTAAGCTTAAGTGGTCGGACCCATGTCGTTTTAACCGGTGTGGCGTTGATTTCCGGTTCGGGAAGACTGGTTTCAGACGTGGTAGAAACAGTCGTGCGTTTTCATCAACTTGGAGTGGATGACATTAAGGCGTATGTGGCCAGTGGAGAAGCGATGGACAAGGCAGGAGCCTACGGGATTCAGGGGGATGCTGGGAAATTTGTCGAGTACGTTGAGGGGTCATTGACTAATGTCATTGGCTTACCCATGGAATATCTCTCGGAATGTCTTAGGGCGTGGGGGATTGAGCAGACGGAAGGAGTTTTTATATACCATGTTTAATTTTTTTAGCAATGACTTGGGAATAGATTTAGGAACAGCCAATACATTGGTTTATATTAAAGGAAAAGGGATAGTTGTACGGGAACCCTCCGTGGTGGCGATGGATATAACGACAAAGGCTTCTCTGGCCGTTGGTGACAAAGCCAAGGATATGATCGGTCGGACTCCAAGTAATATCATAGCGATTCGGCCCTTGAAAGATGGGGTTATTTCTGATTTTAATGTTACCCAAAAAATGCTGAAATATTTTATTGGTCGAGCACTTGGTACAGAACACCCTTTTATTCGTCCACGCGTGGTTATTTGTGTACCTTCAGGTGTTACCCAAGTTGAGGAACGGGCGGTTAAAGAGGCGGCTATGGCAGCTGGTGCGAAAGATCCGATTATTTTGGAAGAACCTATGGCAGCAGCCATAGGAGCAGGCCTTCCGGTCAGTGAACCGACTGGGAATATGATCGTAGACATTGGGGGCGGGACAACGGAAGTAGCCGTTATTTCCTTGGGTGGAATTGTAACAAGTCGTTCCATTCGAGTGGCTGGTGATGAAATGGATGATTCTATCATCGCCCAGATTAAGAGGCGATATAATTTAATGATCGGTTATCGTACGGCAGAATCACTCAAACTTGAAATCGGGTATGCGTATAAGTCTGAACCTGGAACTAATATAGTGCGCGGGCGGGATTTATTAACGGGACTTCCGAAAACCATTGAAGTCACCTCAGAAGAAATTCAAGATGCTTTGCAAGAGCCGGTCATGGCCATTGTCGATGCCGTGAAATCGTGTTTGGAAAAAACCCCGCCGGAATTGTCATCGGACATCATGGACCGCGGAATTATGATGGCAGGTGGTGGCTCTTTACTTCGTAACCTGGATCTATTGATCTCGGATGAAACGGGTATTGCAGTACACTTGGCGGAGGATCCGCTATCCTGTGTCGTTATCGGAACTGGGCATGTACTGGAACATGCAGAAATTCTTCGTAGAATAGCCGACTCGCAAAAGAGTTAACTACAGCGGGGAGGAATTAGGGTGGGGAAAAGAGTTAATGTAACGGGAATTGCGGTTCTCGTTTTCTTTCTTTTGTTAAGCGTACTTATCAGTATCCGGTTAACAGGACTGGGTAGCAATTTTCCCAACCCAGTGGGGGGATTTTTGCAGAGCGCCTTGAGCCCGTTAGAAAAAACAATTTTTCAGTTGGGGAACGGAATCCGGGATAATACGAGGGTAATTTGGGACTTCCGAAGAGTGCAGCTTCAAAATGAAGCCCTTCTCAAGAAAGTAGACCAGTTAACAGGCGATAATTTAAAACTAAAAGGACAAGTTCTGGCCGGTATGCGCTTTACGGAGCTCGAGCAGGGGCAGTTTCAAAATCCGACGCTTGAGAAGTATGAAAAGGTCGGGGCTAGTGTTATTAATCGTAATCCCACCACTTGGTATCTGACCTTGACATTGAACCGTGGAAGCAAGGATGGAATTAAGGTGAATGACCCGGTCGTCGGAGCTTTGGGACTGATAGGAAAGGTGATTTCCGTCTCGCCGACCACCGCTGAAGTCTTGTTAATCCTTGATGGAGAAGGACAGGTTAGTGCACTTGTGCGCAACGGCTCAGGCAATGGAATCTTCGGTATTGTCCAAGGGACCTATAAGCGCGGTTCCCGTTTGACTTCAGAAGGGAATATGCAAATGCTCTTTCGAAGAGAAGATAATGTCAATGTTGGAGACCTCGTGCTGACGTCAGGGATTGGAGGGGTTTACCCCAAAGATGTCCCAATCGGAGAAGTTGTGGAAATCAAGCTTGACCCTACAGGCTTGCTTAAAACTGCTTTTATTGAACCTTTGGTTAACTTTGATACTCTGGAAGAGGCTTATATTATAAAAATGGTGGGGGGAAAATAATGCGTTATGTTTTGATTGCAATAATGTTTCTCCTGAGCCTGATTTTACCGGGAACGGTCTTTCACTTCTGGTCCTGGTCAGGGATTAAGCCTGATTTACTCATGTTACTCACGATCTATATTGCCATGCACCATCGTCTCCCTTCCGGTGTGCTTTGGGGACTGGGCGCAGGTTTATTAGAGGACTTATATTTGGGGCGCTATATTGGCATGTATACGCTTACGCTTGCGGTGGTTGCTTTTTTAAGCTATTTGCTAACACCATATTTGTATTTGGATAATTTACTTCTAACTCCGTTTTTGGCTTTTTTTGTTACCGCAGAGGGGAAAATGTTGTTCGCCTTTTTGAATCTTTGTGCAGGGCTTTAATGGTCACCGAGGGAATACTAACCGTTGGTTATTCAAGG
>NZ_JCAIJG010000013.1:0-17075 GCF_059735615.1 Desulfosporosinus sp. Tol-M2 | reverse complement strand
ACTTACTCAACATAAAACGCGCCGGCATCCTGCAACTTTGTCATTGCACCGTTGATGAGGTACAGGTCTCCGCCAAGTTCCGCCGGGATTCTATCCAGGTTCTCAAGCTCCCGTATGTCGTTGGCGCTCATCCAGCCGTTCTGGCGGGCGGTAGCGTAACCACTCATACGGCTTACATAATCACCCCGAAGCAGTCCATCAACATTGAATTTGATAAACACATTCGGTTTCTCGCTGGATGAAAGCAGCGCCCGGCACATTGTCTGCTCCCAGCGCACCACCCAAGGATCGAGGGTGTATTTCACAAACTCCAGTGATTGCTGTTCGATATTGCTGAAGGATGATTTCTCCAGGTCGGCAAGCATATGGGGCGGCACTCTGAAAATACGGGCAATCTCATTGATCTGGAATTTCCTGGTTTCCAAAAACTGCGCCTGCTCCGGCGAGATGCCGATAGCCTGGTATTTCATGCCTTCTTCAAGGACAGCCACCCGGTGCGCATTGCTGCTGCCCTGATACGCCGAGTTCCAGGATTCTTTTACCTTCTGCGGGTCTTTGATGGTTCCGGGGTGTTCCAGCACGCCGCCTGGAGCCGCGCCGTTGGCGAAGAACTTCGCTCCATATTCCTCGGTGGCAATCGCAAGTCCCACAGCATTCTTCGCCATTGCTATTGGCGAGTAACCGACCAGGCCGTCAAAGCCAAGACCGGGGATATGCAGAACATCAGACGGGGAAAGGTAGACCTGTCCGTGTTTGCCCTGTGCGGGAGCATCCTCCGAATTTTGCTGGTACAAATAAAAAAGCCGGCCGTTTTTATCACGGTCGACTGTCATTTTGTTGGGCATCAGCGGGTAAAGGGCAATAACCTCTCCTCGTGCGTTTCGGATAATCTGCGCATATGCATTTCCCCACAATAACAGATGGCTCATCAGCGTTTCCCTAAACGCAAAGGAAGTCATCTCCGGGTTTGGCTCGTCATGGAGCAGTTTATATAGCGGATGCTTGAGGTTTTTCTCCTTGCCTCCGCTGTCATTGTATTTGTACACATGGAGCGGAAGTCCCGCCACGGTTTCAGACAGTATCCTCACGCATGAATATACCGCTGTCATCTGCATTGCTGTTGTTTCGTTTACCGGCTTCCCGGAACTGGCCGTCCCGAAAAAGAATGTGTACCAGCTGCTGTTGAGCGTATTTTGCGGCTTGTCACGGGCCTTGAATATTCCCTTTAGAATTCCCATAGACATCCTCCTCCTTAAAATGGGCATGAAAAAAGCACCTATCCTGAAATAGATGCTTTCCAATCGCGTAGCTTTGTTCTATGCAGTAATTTTATATTTGGTTTTTAAGTCGTTGTACCAGCTATATTCGATATAACCTTCTTTTTGCAGCCTTCCAACCACAATGCCAGCATCGATTTCAACCGCATCAGCAAATTGAACTATCGATGATTTAGAAAAATCTTTCTTTGCAATAAACGGCTCGAATTCCTTGCTTGGAATCAGTGTTTCTTTTGCAAATTCATCCGCAGCAGACTCATCTGCATCTGAAGTACCATTCGGCTGACCAATGTGTCCATAAATAATATGCGCAATTTCATGGAAAAGGCTAAACCAAAAGCGGTCCGAATCTTTACCTCGCACAGTCAGCCCCATGACGATTTTTCCTCCGTCATAGAATGTAGCGCCATGCAGAAATGATCCGCCAATATGCGGAAGAAAAACAATCGCTATACCGCAGTCAGCAAGTGTGCCCACTAATTCACCGCAAAACGTCTCCGGATTCTCCCGCGTCATCTTCCTGATATTCGGTATTATATTCGATAGCTTGTTTATATCTATTGGTTTCGTATSAMTNTTYKMYTGMSYCARGCTTAGCTTTCTGAGCCCATGCAAACAAAGCGTAATCAGCTTTTTCATGGTCAGCTAAGCGTCTGCAGGCTATACCAGGAATTAAAGCGCCTTGGAGCAAACCAAGCTGAACCACTTCAAAGTGTTTACGAAGATGGATTACCTTTTCTGTAGATTTGCTTGTTTCCGGAACCCATCCGTTTTTAGACATCTCTTTGTAAGGAAATTTCTTAGCTATTTCTATATCTGCGTCCATCTCGTTCTCAGCGTTGGCCTTCGCCAGCTTCTCACGATAGACGGACTCTAGCCGGCTCCAAAACTGTGCAGGAACCCCAAGCACCAGCTCAAGACGCATGGCCATATCAGGGGTTAACTGGACTTCACCATTGATAAGTCTGCTGATATGCTTTTCAGACATATCCATTCTAAGAGCAAACTCCTTCTGGCTCATTCCTCTGTCAACAAGCTGCTCCTTTATGGTCGCGCCTGGTGGTGATGCAATTATTGTACGGCTTCTCACCATCTGTGCTACCTCCTTCTTCTTGTGCCACAGATTTAATGATAGTCAATGATTTCTATGACACGGACAATTTGAACCTCAGAACCATTCATCTCAAATACGAGGCGGTAGGGCTGAATTAAGACCATGGCATATTGTTTCTTTCTATCTCCCTTTAGTATATGGCAGCCGCCGATTTTATATTGAATCAGCATTTCAACAGAATCCGCAGCCGTTATTTCATCTATTCGTTGATGTATCTTCGCCGCCATATTTTTCCCGTGTTTCTTTTCGGCCTCGTGAGCGTTTGTACACACCTTTTCGAGTCCACGGCTTTTGTACTCTATCTGCAACCCATCACCTCTCCTTGTCATTTACCTTTGAGGTAAATTTATTGTAGCACGAGCAGATGAAAAAGTCAATCTTCAAATTAACCTCAGAGGTAAATTATTAAAAGATAATGAGTCCGCGATCATCATATACCGAAGCTGAACTATCATTTCCACAGCGAATCGCCCGGTCAAGCGCCATAATTGTAGCGACTGCGCCGTCGATCTTCTCGGTGGATTTTTCTTTATCGGCCTTGATGTTTCCGGCAGGGTCAGTCCGGATGTAGATGTTATCCATCGTCCACCGTAAAACCGGGTGACCTCCGTGGGCAATTTTCTGTTCCAGTGTCAGTTTCATCAGTTCTTTGGTCGGAGGACTCATGTCTTTAAAGCCCTGGCCGAACGGTACGACCGTGAAACCGAGGTTTTCAAGGTTCTGTGTCATTTGTACAGCACCCCAGCGGTCGAAGGCAATCTCGCGAATGTTGTATTTGGTGCCGAGTTCCTCGATGAACTTTTCTATGAATCCGTAATGGACGACATTGCCTTCGGTAGTCTGCAGATACCCTTGCTTCTTCCAGACATCGTAATTCACATGGTCCCTGCGCACACGCAAATCAATGTTTTCTTCCGGTATCCAGAAATAAGGCCGTACAATATATTTTTCATCCTCATCCCCGGGCGGAAATACCAGAACGAACGCTGTAATATCTGTGGAGGAGGACAGGTCAAGGCCAGCGTAGCATACTCTTCCTCGCAAAGATTCCGGATCAACCGCAAAAGCGCAGGCATCCCATTTGTCCATCGGCATCCAGCGTACAGATTGCTTGACCCACTGGTTCAAGCGCAACTGACGGAAACTGTTCTCCTCGGCGGGATTCTGCCTCGCCGATTCAAAAGCTGCTTTAACCTTATCTATGCCAACCGTTATACCTAGGGAAGGGTTGGCCTTTTTCCACACTTTAGGGTCGGCCCAATCGTCTTCCTGCGCTGCGCCGTAAATCACCGGGTAGAAGGTAGGATCATACTTTCTGCCGTCGATAATATCCAGAGCCTTCTGATGCACCTCCCAGCATATGCTGTTCTGATTATTTCCGGCGGTTGTAATAAGAAAATACAGCGGCTGCATTCTCGCGTCACCGCTGCCTTGGAGCATGACATCGTACAGTCTTCTGTTCGGTTGGGTATGCAGTTCGTCAAAGATAACGCCGTGGGTATTGAACCCATGCTTGTTTGCCACGTCTGCCGACAGAGCCTTGTATCTGCTGCCGGTCGGAAGATAGTTCATGGTTTTCAAGCTTGCCTGAATGCTCATTTTGCTGAACAGATGAGGACAGCGTTTTACCATATCCATCGCCACATCGAACACGATCCGCGCCTGGTCTTTATCCGCAGCACAGCCATATACCTCGGCGCCGGGTTCAAAATCCGCGCACAGAAGATACAGCGCGACTGCCGCCGCAAGTTCACTCTTGCCCTGCTTTTTCGGTATCTCGATGTATGCCGTGTTGAACTGACGGTATCCGTTGGGTTTAAGGATTCCGAAAACATCCCGGATAATTTGTTCCTGCCAGTCGATAAGCTCGAAAGGCTTGCCGTCCCAGGTGCCTTTAGTATGGCAGCAGAAATTTTCTATAAAGCACACGGCATGGTCGGCGGCATCCTTGTCATAATAACTGTCTTCCGCCATAAACCGTGTGGGCTTGTATTTTTTAAGCTTTCTCAAGGATTCCGCCTCCTTCCGGGCAAAATAAAAGACACCCAAAACAGCTGCCGTACTATGAGCAAAAGAGCCGTCCGGCTCTGATGCTTATTTGTTTTACTTAGTAGTTGCTGCCGTGCAGCAGGATTTCGACCGCCAGCTGTGTGTCGGGGTCGGCGGGTTCAATGTCCCAGCCTCTGTCGTAGTTGCACACAATCCTGCCGTCACGTTTTAGCATCAGCTTGCTGACTTTGCCGCCGTCGATGCCGAACTGACTGCCTTCCTCGTACACCTTCATCCAATAATGGTAAAGGCTACTATGAACCTTCAGGTTTCCTTCTTTCCACATACCCTTGGCCTCCTTAAGTTCCCTTGTTTGCAGGTTGTGTGTATATTACCGTCAGTGTTCGGATATATCCAGTCATATTCGTGATATAAACCGGCATACACTACACAATTTTTCGAGGCGCTGCCGTGGTGGAACTGTGTGCATTATTTCTGGATTCTGCGGCAGAAATCCTCACCGTAGACCACGTTCAGACCGCAGCCGTTGTCCCATTTCACCATGACGCTCGCCGTGTCGTCTACACCTATGACAGTTCCTTCCGTGCCTACCGGCGGAGCCTGGGCGTCATCCATACGGAGAAGTTCCACCCGGCAGCCCTTCGGGAACTGCCTGCGTACCATCTCCACAATTTCTTTACTTGGAAACGGCATCTTTCACACCTCCTTTGAAAGCGGAGGAGCCGGTCAGATTCCGGAGCAGGATTTTCCGCTCCTTTTTGTAGGGTTCACCTATAAAGCCGAGGCGAAGCAGAAAACAGCGGAAGGCGTATTTCTCGTTTTCGACTTCTTTTTCGGTGGCGTTGATCCGTTTCTGTTTCTTGCTCATGGCACACAGTGCAATAATGAACCGACTGTAGGCGCTTACCTCATCCGGACAGGGTATTCTGTCAAACCAGGGGAAGGATATCGTATCCTCGTTTACTTCGATGGGTGTTGCCGGGATGCCGAGTGCTTTGCTGATGAGACTTCCTTTGGCATCAAGCAGCTTCGCAAGATTATCGACGGATACCTTGTCGAGCGGAAGGGATATCGCAAGTCCCGTGTCTTCGCCGTCTTCAAAGCACTGTTCGCCCCCAGCAGGGCTGTTTCCCACCGTGCTGTTTTCCGAGGGCTCAGGTTCGAAGCCTTGGTCGGCAAGCCGCACCAAGAGGTTATCAACATCCTCGCTGTCGGCTCTGTCATCGAAGCTGACTGCGCCGTTCCTGTCAATGGTGAAGCAGTCCACCTGATATGCTGCCGATGGCATCCCGAGGTATTTTCCCTCGGCTCCGGTAATTTCGCTGATTGCTCCTACGAGCCTTTTGCGTTCCGCGCCGGCCACGTTGAATTTTATTGTCGCCATGTGCAATTCCTCCTTCAATTTGGTAGTGTGATATTACCGTCAGTGTTCGGATATATCCAGTTATTTCTGCTATATATATCACACAATTATCCGGAGGTTTTGCCAACCTCATTACGCGCATACCACACAATGCCGGAAAGCAGGAAGTATACGCACGGGAGAGCGATTCCGTTGCCCCACATTTTGTACTCCGCTGCATCGGAATACGGGTTTTTCAGCCATGCAAATATCTGTTTCTGCGATTTCGGTTTTGAGGAGGTTCCGCAAATCAGCCTGTGGGTCTCAAACACATCCGTCCAGAATGCAATCTCCCCGTACGTTGGATCAGCTGTTTCCAGGTTCGCGCACCACCAGTCCGGGAATCCTTGAAGTCTGGCGCATTCGGTCGGAGTAAGGCGGCGGACTGCGTATTCCGGGTCGGCTTTCGCAACGGCTCCGGGTCCTTTCGCCACCAGGGTCGGTTGAAGTTCCTCCTCGACAGTAGGTTTGTACTGAGCATTTTGTCCCTGGTTGAAGGCGTCCCTGCCGATACCGTAGGCAGGTTCAGCAATAAACGTCGGATCCTTATAATCCCGTGCCAGAAGTGTGGGCGACTGCTCCACGCCGATATTGGCAAAGGAACCGGTGGTCATGGCATAAACCGCGTGGCGGTCTGCGGTGTTGAGGGTGAATGAGACGTCCTCGTTCACGCCGCCGCCCTGCGGACCGTTCCCGTCTTTTCGTCCAATCATCGAACCTTGAAGCACATAGGTTTGCTGCTTCGTCGCCGCCCTGCATAACGCACCGCTCTTATCACCAAGAAGGCGGACTTCGTCACGCTGGTTCTGCGTAAACGGGATACCCTCCACCACGGCGATTCCTCCCTGGTTGCATGTGGGGTTTCCGCCGCCCCTGTCAAGACAGCGGGAGGAGTCGGCTTTATAAAAACCGCTGTGCGGATTGTCCGATTTCATGGAATTAGAGTCCTTTGAGCAGATCCCGTAAGCCTCAACTACGCAGTTGAAGTTGTCCTTATCCGGCATCCGCTGACTGCCCCCGGCATTGTTCGCGGTGAGCGTGGGAGATACATCACCGCCATCCCATGCTTTTGGCTCAAAAAGTGTCTGGTCATTGTTACAGGACAGCGTTGCCGACTTGCTCTCCTGAATCAGGGCGCCTTTGCCGCCTCCCTCGCAGCCGCATCTTATCTTCATAAGAAGCGGTACATTATTGCCGCCTGTTCCCATACGCGAAGTCAGTGTCTGAACTTTATTATCACCAGAGATTCTGATACGGCTGTCGGTAGGATGGTTTTCCAGTGCGACTGCCGCGGGAACGACGCCGGCGCGAAGCGTTGGGGACATCTCCTCCTCGTATCCTATCGACCTGGCCTTCGCCGAATGCTCGGTGCAGAACCCGGCTGACTCCATAACGCAGGGTGGATGGTGCGCTTCCGCACGAAGCGTACTGGTAACATCGTCGGTTACATCCATACAGTCTCCGCCCTGATCATTAAGCACCACACTGCTTATTTCGCAGTTGAAGACTGCCTTGTCAGTGCCGTTTTCAGCACGGCGGGCAGCTCTTTGCCACGCACGGAAGCCCTCCGCAGAATACCCTGACAGGCCTTCGGACTCAAATAGTATTTGTCCGGCACTCCGGCCTGCAAAATCCGCGACAAGGAAGATGCGTTTTCTTCGTTGGGGGACTCCCCAAAACTGCGCATCGAGAACTCTCCACGCGATGGAAAAATCATCTCCCAGGATTTCACCTGCGGATTCCCACTTCTTATGTTCAGGAATATCGCAGGCTTCGTCTTTGATTTTGCAGATCGAGTCAAGGACTGCCTTGAAGTCTTCCCCCTTATTCGATGAGAAGGCGCCGGGGACATTCTCCCAGCAGATCCATCTCGGATATTTTCCATCGGTCGCGCACCTCATTTCTTTTACGATTCGGACGGCTTCATAAAAAAGGTTGGAGCGGCTGCCGTCCAATCCCGCTCTCTTACCGGCAACGGACATGTCCTGGCAGGGACTGCCGAAGGTGATAATGTCCACCGGCTCGATCTCGCCGCCGTTCATTTTACTGACATCACCGTAGTGCTTTATGAACGGCAGTCGTTTTGTGGTCACCCGTATGGGGAAAGGCTCGACTTCCGATGCCCAGACCGGCTGAATACCGGAAAGAAGTCCTCCCAAAGGAAAACCCCCGGAGCCATCAAACAGGCTGCCGAGGGTTAAAGGCTTATTTAGTTCCATCCGTCTGAACCTCCTCAAATCTGAGGGTCTCGCCGTTCCGGATAACCGATACGTTCTCACTCATGCCGACCTGTTCAATGTACCGTTTCACAATCACATCGCAGTACTTTTCATCGAGTTCGGCTGTAAAACAGATACGACCGGACTGCTCACAGGCGATGAGCGTTGACCCGCTCCCGCCGAAGGGGTCGAGGACGATGGAATTCGTAAGCGAGGAGTTCATTATAGGATAAGCCATGAGAGGTATCGGCTTCATCGTGGGATGGTCGCCGTTTTTCTTCGGCTTGTCAAACTCCCAGATGGTGGTTTCCTTTCTGCCGGTGTACCATTGGTGCTTGCCGCTTTTCTTCTAGCCGTACAGCACCGGCTCGTGCTGCCACTGATAAGGAGAGCGTCCGAGTACCAGAGACTGCTTCTTCCAGATACAGTAACCGGAGAGATAGAATCCCGCATCGGCAAAGGCTCGGCGGAAATTCAATCCCTCGGTGTCCGAGTGGAAAACATATATGCTGGCGTCATCCGCCATGCGGCTTTCCATGTTGATAAAGGCATCCAGGAGGAATTGATAGAACTTCTCGTTCGCCATATTGTCGTTCTTGATTTTTCCGGCGGACCCTTCGTAATTGACGTTATACGGAGGATCGGTCACTGCAAGGTTGACGCGATGGTCGCCGACGAGGATATCATAGGTCTCCTTTTTTGTGGAATCGCCGCAGATAAGCCTGTGCCGTCCGAGCGTCCATATATCTCCGGATTTTGAGAACGTCGGTTTTTGCAGTTCCGCATCGACGTCGAAATCGTCATCTTTAACCTCGGTGTCCTTACCGAACAAGTCCGTCAGCTCTTTTTCATCGAAACCTGTAAGACCTAGGTCGAAGCCGATCCCCTCCAGCTCTTCCAATTCTATTCTCAGAAGTTCCTCGTCCCATCCGGCGTCGAGCGCCATACGGTTGTCTGCGAGGATATATGCCTTCTTCTGCGCCTCGGTGAGGTGATCGACATATACACACGGCACCTCGGTGATGCCTTCCTCCATGGCCGCCATGATTCTGCCGTGTCCGGCAATAACGCCGCAGCTGCGGTCGATGAGGACGGGGTTCACAAAGCCGAATTCCCGTAAAGAAGAGCGGAGCTTTTTTATCTGCTCCGCCGAGTGTGTTCTCGCGTTATTCTGATAAGGCACCAGCTTGGCGATGGGCACGAGCTGCATCTCAGTCGTTGTCTTGCTCATGTTTTTTTACCGCCTCCCGGAGTTCCTGCCAACAGTGATTCCACTCCCATCTCTCGCAGCCTCCGAAGTGACCGTAGGTTGAGGTTGCGGAATAATCCGTGTCCTTCAGCTTGAGGAATTCGATGATGGCCGCAGGACGGAAGCTGAATGTATCAATGACAGCGTTTCTGATTGCCGTATCGGAATATTTGCCAGTACCGAAAGTGTCGACCTGAACGGCGACGGGGTCAGCCTTGCCGATGGCATAGGACACAGCCACCTGGCATTTATCCGCCAGACTGTTTTGCACAACCGACACAGCGACGCATCTCGCCATATATGCAGCCGAGCGGTCAACCTTTGTTGGGTCTTTGCCGGAGAAAGCTCCTCCGCCGTGCGCTCCCTCGCCGCCGTAGGTGTCCACGATGATTTTTCTTCCGGTCAGACCTGTGTCGGCCGAAGGACCGCCCTTTACAAATCTGCCGGAGGGATTGACGAGAATTTCCGTCTCCTCATCAAAAGGGAAGCTCTCGAACACCGGCCACAGAACATTAGAAATAATATCGCTGCGGAGTGTGTCGAGGTCTTTATCTTTGGAATGCTGAATGGAAACAACAATGGTTTTCACACGCACGGGCTTTCCATCCTCATACTGAATGGTCACCTGTGCTTTGCCATCTGAGAAAATGCCCTTGACAGTACCTTCCGAGCGAACCTTGTCAAGCCGTTTGCAAATCTGATGGGCAAGTTCCAGGGGCAGAGGAATCAGGCTCTTTGTTTCGTTGGTGGCATATCCGTAAACCGTACCCTGATCGCCGGCGCCGATGGTGGAATACCAGGAGGTATCGCCGTTTCTTGATTCAAGGGCTCTGGACACGCCGCCGTCTATGTCCTCCGATTGCTTATGTACATTTACATAAATGAGATACTTGAGCGGATTGTATCCGGCTTTCCTCAGCACCTGCCTTGTAATAAACCGGATATCCACGCGCTTTGAGCAGGTGATCTCGCCAGATACTATGATTTTATGTCCTGTCGCCATGACCTCGCAGGCTACGCGGGAGGATTTATCGAGCCGCAGGCACTCATCCAGAATGCTGTCGGCTATAAGGTCGCACAGTTTGTCCGGGTGACCTATGCATACGCTTTCGCAGGTTTTATATGATGTCATATCAAAATCCCTTTCTCTGATGAAGCAGTCGTTCCAAATCATCATTAGGGTTTGCGCCGCTGAAATCCACGGTACAGTTCTCCTTGACGATTTGCATAATGGCATCCCACTGACGGGCTGCCTGGTTCATATAGTTGATGCCGATGTTTATAAACGGAGAAGTGATGGGTTTTCCGGTCGTCGGATGCTTTGAGAGGAAACCGAGCTCATTGGTCATCTCCTCGCACTGAATCCATCGCGCCACGCACATGGCATACCGCTCTATCGTCTGGGGAGACACATAGGCGGCGCAGCCGATATTGTTGAGCCACTGCCATGTTTCTTCGTATACCGACTTCGCGCGGAGCTCCGTGCCGTCGCGCTGTTTTGCCGAGAGGATGTCTTTCGGTTTTGGCATTGCCGTGCCCTCAACATCGGGAATGTCCAGAACAGTAAGCTTCCTGCCGCCTGGATTGCCGCTTAACGCTTTTTCGGTCACAGCTTTTTTCTTTCGTCCGGCACCGGGTCTTTTTCCGCCCTGACCGCCGGTGTTATTCGATTTTGTCGGTATTTTTCTCACCACCTTCCTTTATCACCCTTTTGATTTCGCATTTTGTTCACACGTGACCCCAGGCCGTTGCCCCGGATCAAAAGTTGCAGAGATTCGAACACCCCACCGGGTGCGTTAGTCGTCATAGCTGTGCGGCTTTCGTGTTCCAAGTTCACCGTGCGCCTTCATGTGGCAGGAGCGGCAGAGGGACACGAGGTTTGAACGCTCATGCGTGCCGCCCTCCGAGAGCGGGACACGATGGTGGACTTCCTCCGCCGGATGGTAGAAGCCATGCTTCAAGCACTCCTCGCACATGGGAGACTCACGGATTTTTCTGTCCCTGATCCGTTTCCAGGCGCGCCCGTAAACATTCTTGTCGGTGGGCCGCTGATATCGGTTGTAGAAATGTTCGGCTTCCGTTTTATGTTCCGGGCAGTAAATCTCACCGTCCCCGGCAAAGTTTGGGCAGCCGTTCATCCGGCAGGGCCTTTTTGGTTTTTTTGGCACTCGTTTCACCTCCGTTTCCTTGCATGAGAAAAGCCCCCGGAAGGATGTACCTCCGAAGGCTCTCGCATTGTATTTTTTGCTGATTATACTATAACCCGAATGGCAGGTGCTTATCTCTGCTCAAAGCTGCTCATTTCGTTGCGACTTGCAGATAATGATGGGGTCATCAGGCATCACCACATGAAGTAAAGCGTTTCCATGCCAGCGGCGGACGGTGCTTTTGTCGGCGTTCAGTTCATCGCCGATCTGTTCCCAGGTGTAATTGTGTACATACCGATATCGAAGAACCATACGCTCGTCGGTGTCAGTCACTTTATCGATGACGCCTCTGATCTGTTCCTTCAGCGCAACGAACTTATCTATTTCCGCGTTGATCTTCTCATCAAGCGCCATAATGCGTTCAATGCAACGGACGAAAGGCGGGTCGGTGTTTCTTGACGCACTGACCTTTTCACCCCAGTTGGGAGCGGAAACGCTGTAGGCCATCTCACGAAGGCGCTCCATTTCCTCGATGTCTGAGTTGATTCTGTGGTCGAGCCTGTAAGCTTGGTGAAGATATTCTTTTGGTTTCATTCTCTTTCCACCTCCGATTTCAGTTTTCTGATCAACATATCACCGTCAACAGAGGTAAGTTCTCTATACCACTCGGAGCGGAAGAACCTCTCCACCTCGGCTATCGTTTCAATGGCGGGCTGGTATTTCGGCCGTTTTCCGTGCTTTTTTAATGCGTCCCTGTAATCCTTGACGGCTTTCAGGATTATAGCGGCGGCAAGATTCTCATAAGGTTCACTCAACGCCACACCTCCAGATTCGCCTTGACGGCGTCTATCAGAGACGACTGCGTTTTCTCCTTGCGTTTCAGAGCCTTCATAACGTCCTCATCAATCGTGCCTTTGGCGATAATGTGGTGAAGCACAACCGTGTTTTGCTGTCCCTGCCGCCAAAGCCGGGCGTTTGTCTGCTGATACAGCTCCAGTGACCACGTCAGTCCGAACCATATCAGTGTCGATCCTCCGGCTTGGAGATTAAGCCCGTGTCCGGCAGACGCCGGATGGATAAGTGCCACGGGAATCTTGCCACTGTTCCACCTTTCAATAGTGCCGGATGCTTTCATCTCCAAAAAGTGGATATTAAGTTTGCGCAGCCTTTCCTTGATTCGGTCAAGGTCGTGCTGATACCAGTAGGCGATGAGAACGGGTTTTCCGTTTGCGCCCTCGATCAAATCCTCCAGGGCATCCAGTTTGCGGTCATGAAGATATTGGACCTGTTTATCCTCGCCGTAGACAGCACCGTTTGCCATCTGTAGGAGTTTGCCGGAAAGGACGGCGGCGTTCAGAGCATCGATCTCCACGTTTTTCAGCTTGACCACCATATCCTCGCGGAAAGTGTCGTACACAGACCGTTCTTTTTCGGTAAGGTACGCAGGGACTTCGTTTATAACGCATTCCGGTAGTTTGAGGTAATCCGCCGACCGCATGGAGATGGTTATATCGGATATGGCATCATAAATTTTCTGTTCAGCACCATCGAGCGGCTTATATGAGAATACGACCTGTCCGTTGCGCTTATCCGGGGCGAAATAGCGGCTGCGGTAATGGGTTATATATCTGCCGAGTCTTTTGCCAAGGTCAAGAATTCGAAACTCAGCCCACAGGTCCATAAGCCCGTTGGACGAGGGTGTTCCGGTCAGACCTACAATTCTTTTCACAAAGGGTCTGACTTTCAGGAGGCTTTTGAACCGCTTCGCCTGATAGGATTTGAAAGAGGACAGCTCATCGACAATCACCATATCGTAGTCGAAAGAGATACCGCTTTTATTGACGAGCCAGTCCACATTTTCACGGTTGATGATATGAATATCGGTCTTTTTGTTCAGAGCGGAAAGCCGTTCCTGCTCCGTGCCGACAGCCACGGCATATGTCAGTCCGTTCAGATGATCCCACTTTTTGATTTCTGCAGGCCATGTATCTTTTGCCACCCTCAGAGGTGCGATGACAAGGACTTTCCGAATAAGGAAACTGTCCAGGCAGAGGTCGAAGATGGCGGTCAGCGTTATTACACTCTTGCCCAGACCCATTTCAAGCAGGACTGCCGACACCGGATGCTTAAGAATAAAATCAGTCGCGTAGGTCTGATATTCATGTGGAGTGTATTTCATCGATAATCCCTCCGATCTGCTCTGTGCGGTCAATGCAGTAAACAAAAAAGCCAAGCTCCTCAAGCTGCCTTTTTCGCCTTACCTGCAGAGGCCTGGGTTTCATTCCATCGGATTTGGTTTCAGCGAAGGCGATTTTGCCGCCGGGGAAAAGCAGTATTCGGTCGGGCACTCCATCTAAACCCGGACTGACGAACTTCAGCGCCAGACCTCCCATTTTTCTCACGGCTTTCACCAGAGCCTGTTCAACATATTTTTCTCGCATATTCGCTCCAATCCGGACAAGTGACGGACAACAGTCGAAAATTCCTATACGCGCATATATACGCTTACGCACCCAAAGCACTCTCTTTTTTCTTTTTCTATGCTCATAGGTTTAAGGTTGTCCGCTTGTCCTGTACAGTCGCTTTTCCCTTGACTGCAAGGGTTCTTACAGGGACGAGCGGCAGGACAGCTTTGAGGACAGCCTGCCGCTTGTCTGCCTTGGGTGGGGACAATCACCCGGACAAGCCTCGCTTATATCCGCGCTGTCGTCCGTAGATCGGGTAGTTTTTGCGGTCTGTTTTGTCCCAGCCTTCGATCTTCCGCATGATTGCCGCAATTGCATAGGTATCCTTGGGCTGCATGGAGGGACCTTCCTTGCCGAAGCACTCGCACCATATCTCCATGTTGCAGGTGTACTCCCGCAGCACCGTGCCGACATGCTGGTCGCCGCCGAACTCCGAACCGTTCAGGAAGTTTCGGCGCTCATAAAGGGACATGGTGTCCCAGGTCTCGGGCAGCAAGGTATCAAGGTAAGTCCGCACCAGACCTTCACGTTCATCTGACTCCATAGCGTTGGCTTGTTCAGTGATGGCAATCTGTGCGTCCTCACCGTCGAGATACAGCTTTTCGCCTTTGCGGTAGATAACAAGGGTTTCCGCCCATATCTGCTCAACCTCAGCTTTTGTTAGCTGCCACGATTTCTTTTTGCTTTCTCCGCTGATACGGACGGGCCAGAAACGGCGGTTACCCGTAATATCCCGGAGAAAACCGCTCTCGGCGTTGGTGGAGCCGACGATGATGCACTGACGGGGATGGTTTTCCACCGTCACGCCGTAGGAGGCGCGGTACTTGTCGTCCACACGGGAGATAAAGGATTTCACGGTTTCCAGGTCGGCTTTCCGCATACCGGCAAGTTCGCCGAGTTCAAGAATCCAGTATCCCTGCAGTTTTTCAGGGCCGGCTTTATCCTTCATATCTGTAAGCGTAAGACTGTCAGAGAACCAGTCCCCAGCGAGTTTGGCATAAAAAGTGCTTTTTCCGATGCCCTGGGGACCGTTCAGGATGGGAACGGAGTCGAACTTCGTACCGGGTCTGTATATGCGCGCCACAGCCGCCGTCATGGATTTCCGGCTGACCGCCCTGGTATATGAGGTGTCGTCCGCGCCGAAATAGTCGATATACAGCGTATCAACTCGCGGAATGCCGTCCCATTTGGGCAGAGACTCGAGATATGCCTTGATGGGGTGATAGGCTCTCTCGGCTGCGACCGCAAGAATGGCGTCTTTTGTTTTTGTAGGGGAGTACAATCCGTATTTATTGGAAAGGTAGACCTTCAGGGCCGCTATGTCCGAGTCGTTCCAGCCGGGCTTGATCTGCTCCCACGGAAGGCCGTCCTTTGCGTCGATGCCGTCACGATGGCAGTTGAAGGCGATATTCCGCAGTTCATAGTCATGGCGGATTATGAGGACAAGGTTGTCGAGCGTGTCCTTGATATTGCCGCCCTTGTCCAGTTCCAGGGCGTTCTGCCAGTCCTCATCGTCAAACTCGGCTGACGCCTGCTCGGTTTTTTCCAGTACAAGGAGCCGTTTGACCTTATCGTCCCGGACGGCAAACTCCGACATTTCCTTAAATGACTTCTTTTCATCATCGTCGCCGAATTTGTGGATGCGGACGAGGTCGAATGCGTTCAGCTCCTTTTCAGAGGCAGGATCGGTGGCATGGTGGGAATATGCGAATTTATCATCATAGACGACTACACCGGCGGAACTATCGGCGGGGACATAGTCATAGCGTCCTGGAACAGCGGATGGCTCATATACAGTGGACAGGAATTTATCAATAGCCGCCTGGATGGTGTATGCACGGCAAAAGGCGCCGACCACACCGCCTTTTTCAAGAGGGTTCTGCTGACGCTTTTCGCTTCTGTTTGTGACCGAACTTTCGCGGGATGAGGTGGGCAGCTGAGAGCAGTCCCGCCAATCGGCGTGAACCGACAGCACCTCATCAGGATCAAGCCATTTGCCGCTGAAACGTTTGAAGATATATTCGCCGTTTGAAGGCGTAGTCGGCCAGTACATTAGCTGATGCGGACGGTAGGAACACTCGTCAAACTGGTCGATGCCCCATTCTTCGGTAAAGTACCGTGCTACGGCAGAATACTCGTCCGGAGTGACATCCCTCGTCATCGGAACGAGCAGCCTTACCCTCGGCGCGTCCGGCACATGACCGTGGGTGGTGTAAAGGCAGGATTCGTATTTGCCGAACATTTCATATCGGTCGATGAAATCCTTGTCGGCGTGGTCACCGTCAAGGGAAAGCATAGAGCGGCAGACCACCGTTTCACGCTTGCGCCTGCCGTCCCTTAAAGTGCCGCCGACAAAGCCGCCCTTGTCTTTGACCCTGTCCCGCTCCGCTTTAGGCAGCTTTGGATATTCCTCAGCAGTCTCCGGGGTGCGGATGGTCGTTTTCAGCCTTTCGCAGAGGTCGTCAAAGGTGATTTTTTTATTCGACCATTTCTTTGCGAAGCAGCTGCCACCGTACGCGATGGGCAGTTCACGCATGACGTTCCGCCTCCTCAAAGTCATTATTGAAATAGCGGACAGGCTGCCTGCGCCGCTCTGCCTTATGCAGTTCGCGGCTCATGCCTTCGGTGATGGTGTCGCCGAGCACCCAGACTTCCTGGCATTTTCCCATGAGCACGATGTCCATAAAGAGGGCGAGTTCACGTTCCTCCGGATCTGTGTCCGACATGAATTGAGGGAAATGCAGTATGGTGCAGAGCGGTATATATCCCCGGTCTACGGCGAAGCGGCAGAACTTGCGCGCCTTTTCGCTGTTGCCGACGGGATCATTTCTGTAGGGGCAGCAGATATACACGAGCGGGAGGAAGGCGGATTTAACCGCCTTGCGCTCCTCACGCTCGATTTTGCTCATGACTTCGAAGGAAACGGGGTCATAACAGCCGGAGGCGTTGAAGCGTTCATTCCGTTCCATCAGTCACACCTCCTGTTCGATTAAAGGGAGGATGCCGTCCGCCTTCAGCGTGTGATAGATAAACAGCCGCCCGCCCTGAGTCCAATAGGTATGAACGTGGCTGTGTATCTCTCCGTCGCCGCCGGGAGAACTGAAGGTCTTGGTGCTGGTGTATCCCTTTTCGGCGTATTTCTGATACAGAAGCCAAATCTTGCCCTGCTTATACTGAACCCCCTTTTCGTTC
>NZ_JCAIJG010000037.1:0-23724 GCF_059735615.1 Desulfosporosinus sp. Tol-M2 | reverse complement strand
CCATAGCTGCAATCATTGAATTGACAACCGCCCACAAACACGCCATCTAATCCCTTGAGAAAAGCCCTTAAGAAAAATGACAAGTCAACCCGACCGGTACACATGACACGTATAACTCTGCTTTCAGTTGTATATTGTATTCTGGACACGCCAGCTAGGTCTGCAGCCCCGTATGCTCACGATTGGCAAAAAAAACATAATATTTTGGGTTTGAATTTAAGCTCCGCACTCATTCATCTCTCACCGCCTTATTTCGTAATCCCATCTTTCCGCCCACGGAACCTCTACAAGCCGGCAACCGCTGCATCGATTTGGCTCAAGATCTGTTCATCAGTAAAGTGTTTCAGTTGGATAGCACTGGTCGGACATACAGTGTTACAAAAACCGTCTCCCTTACAGAGAGCGGGATTAACTCTGGCCTTTCTGCCTTTCGGCGTCATAACAAATTCGATGGCGCCGTACGTACACGCCGTGATACACGCCCCACACGAAATACAGCTATTTTCCGGCACTTCGGCAACCGCACCGGAGGCAACAACTGAATCATGCGAGAGAAGCGTTAAGACCCGACCTGCGGCTCCATAAGCCTGGTTGATTGTTTCCGATATCTGCTTGGGATAGTGAGCTATGCCGCAAAGATAAATCCCATCGATCGTAAACTCAACCGGCCTTAGTTTGACATGAGCCTCTTTGAAGAAACCGTCTTGATTGGTAGTTACCTTGAATAACTTGACTGCTTCCTGACTTCCCTCTGACGGAATAACGGCGGCAGCCAAAGCAAGTGTATCCGCATCTATCTCAAGCTTCTTACCTAAAACAAAATCAGTCACGCTAATCCTTAAGACAGAGCGGCCCTCCTCATCAACAGCTGGGGCCACTTGAGGTTGATCATTCTCCTCAAAACGGATGAACCTTACGTTCTTACTGGCCGCTTCACGATAATAATCCTCTCGCAACCCATACATTCTCATATCCCTATACAGAATATAGATATCCATCTCGGGCCTTAGCTCTTTTAGTTTCAGGGCGTTCTTAATCGACTCACTGCAACATATCCGACTGCAGTAGTTCCGTTCCTCATTTCTGCAACCTACACATTGGATCATCACCAAACTCCGGGAATCGAGCAGTCTTTCATCGCCATTGGCGATTTGCTCCTCTAACTCCAGCTGAGTTGTCACCCGATCATCTTCGCCATAAAGATACTCCGTGGGTCGATATACATCAGCGCCTGTAGCGAGAATAGTCGCTCCATGTTTAATCTCGGCGATCCTGCCTGGAGCCTTAACCTTGGTCACGAAATTTCCTATATAGCCACCCGTCTCCGTGATGGCAGCCTCAGTATAGACATGGATTGACGGATGCTGATAAACCTTGCTGATAAGATCCTGCAAATGCTCTTGAACATCCAATCCTTCCAAGGTATAACGGATTCGGCGCGCCATTCCCCCCAGGTCTCTTTCCTTTTCCACAAGATAAACCTCATGCCCCTGGTTAGCCACACTGAGCGCACTGGTCATGCCGGCCAGGCCTCCGCCGACCACCAAGGCCGTCTTGTCGACGTTCAGGTTAAATTCCTGCAAAGGCTGCAAACGTACAGCCCTGGCTACTGACATCCGGATCAGATCCTGCGCCTTTTGCGTGGCCACTTCCTTTTCTTTGGCGTGGACCCAGGAGCAGTGCTCTCGAATATTGGCCATTTCCAGATAATAGTGATTAATTCCCGCCTCTCGTAAGGTGTCCCGGAACAACGGTTCAAGTGTCCTTGGAGAGCAAGCGGCGATAACCAAGCGATTAAACCCTTTTTCTATGGCAATGTCTGATATTTCTTTGGCGGAATTAGTCGCACACGAAAACAACTGCTGCTGTGCGTAGACAACATTGGGCAAGCTTAAGGAATAATCAACAGTTGCAGGTACATCTACGATTCTGGAGATATTAGCTCCGCAATGACAGACAAATACTCCGACCTTTGGCTCCTCTTGAGAGACATCCTTTTCCGGCGGATAGACTCTTTCCTTTGTCAGCCCACCCCGTCGGTAGTCAAGGAGTTCACCGCATTGAGAACCGGCCCCACTGGCAGTATAAACCGATTCGGGAATATCTGAGGGTCCCTGGAAGGCTCCGCTGACAAAAATCCCCGGCCTGCTAGCCTCATTGGAATTAGCAAGATTAGTTTTACAGAAGCCGTGTGAATCGAGCTCAATACCGAACCTATCCGCCATAGTCTGATTATCGGTAGGGGGATTTAAGCCGATGGATAAGACCACCAGATCGAATTCTTCTTCCTTCACTCCCTCGTCCGGTGTGGAATATCTGATCGTTACATTGTTGGTTTCCGGGATCTCTCTGCCGATCGAGACGTAGCTTCTGATAAACCGAACCCCGGGAAGCTGCTCTGTTCTTTGGAAGTAGCGCTCTAAATCCTTGTTATGGGAACGAATATCGTTATGGAATATGGTGCACTCTGCTTCCGCATCATGCTCTTTGGTCAGAATCACCTGTTTCTGGGCATATGAGCAGCATACGGATGAACAATAGCTGTTGCCGCCGGCCGGATTAACCTGTCTGGAACCGACACACTGAATCCAGGCTATTTTATGGGGATGCTTCAGATCCGAAGCACGCCGGAYCTCCCCTTCATAGGCCCCGGTGGGACTTAAGATCCGTTCAAAATCCAGACTGGTTACGACATTCTTGTACTTCCCGTAGCCATAGTCGTTCCGAAGTATAGGGTCAAACGGCTCAAACCCAGGAGCGAGAACTATCGCCCCGACATTTACCTCAACCTTCTCCGCTGTCTGATTTAAATCTATGGCGTCAGCCTGACAAACTGCTTGGCAAATTTTACATTTCTTTTCTTTAAGGTAAAGGCAGCTTTCATCAATATAAGAGGCCAAAGGAATGGCTTGCGTAAAGAATATATGAATGGCTTTATTCATTGATATTTCTTGATTGAATTGATCAGGGTACTGGACTGGGCAGTATTCTGTACAGACTTTGCAACCCGTACATTTGCTCTCGTCAACATATTTGGGCTTTTTCGTCAGCGTAACCTGAAAGTTTCCTGCTTCCCCTGCTACGCTTTCAACTTCTGTATACGTTAGAATCTCAATATTCGGCGACCGGTCGACCTCGACCAGTTTGGGGTTGAGTATTCAACTGGAGCAGTCATTGGTCGGAAAGGTCTTGTCCAGCTGGGCCATATGACCCCCAATACTCGGATTTTTGTCAACCAAGTAAACCTTATAACCCGCAGTAGAAAGATCAAGCGAGGCTTGAATACCGCTGATCCCTCCGCCAACAACCATTACGTCTCCGAAATTACTGTTTCCAATACTATTACAAAGTTGTTGAACTTGTTCTTTTAGCAATAGTTCTTCTTCCACTTTCTATCACCTCATCTGTCTTTAGGTGCCCGTACTGTCCGGATTCGACCGGGACAGCCGCACTTAATTTGTTGAGCAGCCAAGTCGCTCCGGGTGGGAATACACCGCCAGTCGGCCCCCGCGTGCTCGTCCAACCAAAGCAATGCCCAGATCATGAGCAAGCGAAACGGCGCTCCCGGTCGGTGAGTGCCGCGAAACAACAACAGGCRCCTGCACCTTTGCCGCCTTGAGCAACATCTCCGACGAAATGCGACCGGTGGTCAGCAGCAGTAGATCTCTGGTTGATAGCCCTCTCATTAGACATTCGCCCTGAATCTTGTCCAAGGTGTTATGTCGTCCGATATCCTCAGCCACTACTAGCAGGTTCTTGGTATCAGACAAAGCTGAGGTGTGCACACCACCACTAAGTCGATAGAGATCCATCTGTTCTTGAAGCTGCTTCATCAGTAACAGCACTTCCGTCGGGGTAACAACAAGACCCGAATCAACCTTCTGTCCCTGAGTTTTGAAAGCTGCACCGCCTCCGCATCCAGAGGTGATTCTTCGCTGCGTCGGTAATTTAAATTCGGAGTTACTCAGCCTCACATCAGCCACCGATTCCTCCTCACACACCCGCAGGATATCCACGTCACCGATGCCCGAGATGACCCCCTCTGAGTAGAGAAATCCGAGGACAAGGTAATTCAGCTTGCTTGGCGTACATAGGATGGTGACCAGTTCCTGCTGATTTATATAGATTGCGAGCTCCATCTCACTAGGCACGTGAACTGAGGTCCTGACCCATCCCTCATCCGAAAATCGATCACAGACTGCGTCCACTACCACACCTTTCATATCCGCTACGCCAACCGCTTCTTGCATACTTTGCCTCTCCGTCCTCTAAATCACTTCCTGGAGGATCTCCGTGATGTCCTTCACCTGGATCTGATCATCAAAACTCATAACTACTCGACTATCCTCAAAATTAGTAATGCAATAGGGACAGGCAGTAACCAGTACTTCAGCCCCAACCCCAATAGCTTGTTCTAATCTGAGGTTGACAAATCTGTCAGCCTTAGCAGTTTCCATCCAAATCCGACCGCCACCCATACCGCAACACATACTATTTTCCCGCACTTCAGGCAACTCAATCAGTTCCAAACCAGGTATCTTCTTTAAGACCCCGCGCGGTTCGTCAAAGATGCCATTATGGCGCCCCAGATAACATGGGTCATGATAGGTGACTTTTCCCTCATACTCCTTGCTGATCTGAAGCTTGCCTTCATTTATGAGCTGGAATAAAAACTGGGACATATGAATTATCTCAAAGTTGGCATTAAATTCCGGATACTCGTTCTTGAATGTGTGGTAGCAATGAGGGGAAGAAACCAGGACTTTCTTGACCCCGTTATCGATCCAAGTTTTGATGTTTTCTCTGGCCAACTGTTTAAATAATTCCTCATTGCCGGCCTTCCGAATGCTTTCTCCACAGCAATTTTCCTTGGGGCCCAGAATTCCATAATCCACTCCTGCTTGATTGAGGATTTTGGCTGTGGCAACAGCAACTTTCTTTAATCTTGGATCATAGCTAAGGTAGCAACCGGGGAAGTATAAATATTCCGTCCCTTCGGTGAAGGTCTTTACTGAAAGACCCTTTGCCCAATCTGCCCTCTTTGCCCGTTCATTACCGAAAGGATTGCCTTCTCCGGAAAGTCCTGCGCTTGCACCGCGCATTGGCTTGACAGCCTCAGGGAAAACACCATATCCCGTGGCAAACCTGCGTAGGGCTATCATGTTTGATATCTGCTTAACGTCCCTGGGGCATTGCTGTTGGCACTTTCCGCAGGTAGCACAACGCCAGATTTMTTCMTTTTCTATCTCAATCAAMCCGTACGTTGTCTCTCGGATTAGCTTGCGCATACTGAATTTTCTAACCCTATTCCAGGGACAAACAGTATCGCATTTTCCGCATTGATAACAGAATTTGAAGGCTTCTGCACCATTCTCAATTATTTCATCTATTACCTCTTTGAAGGGGACTACAGTTTCCACAATCCTTCATCCTCTCCTTTCACATGATATTTTAGCCCTTCTGTGTCATTCGGACAACGCTATCCACTAGATTCTGGAAGCCATATTTATCTACCAATGATTTTAATCCTATCTCCATATCGTCCAGTTTCACTTCTTCTTCGGCTTCTTCTTCCCTTTCTTCATAAGTCAGAGCTTCAGCTAAGCACCATTTAACACACAAGGGCTCTTTTTCGTCTTCACACATATCGCACTTAAGAGGGAGACCGGAATCAGGTTCTTTGAAAACGTCCCTGGACGGGCAAGCAGCCCTGCAAAAATCACACTCGGCATATTCCCTGCCGTCAATCACGTAAATATCTCTGCCCATACATTCGGCTGCGGCATACTCACCTGCGTAAACAGGAAGATAAATATCTTTGATTGGATCACGGATCAGTCTAATCCGAGACCTCGCCGGATTATTGCTGCTATATTTTGGCGCAGCGTGATAGGCGGAGCAAATTATCTCACATGCCCGGCAACCGTTGCATTTTTCAATATCAATCTTGATTACCTTGACTTTCTTCTTAACTTTGCTCATCTTTTAGAATCCCTCTCCGTTCTAAGTCTTCACTAACGTAATCCATCCCCAATTCATGTAAAGACTCTTTAGTAGGAACACCCTCACTATTCCAGCCCTTATATTTGTAATACGCGTCTAAGAGCTGAGCTTCATACTCGGGAAATCTCTTCTTCCAATGGTCTTCCGGCGGACGTTCGTCCTCTTTTGTCATACCCCTTCTTATATTAAAGGCTCTAATTAAGGTCCGGTTCCTCTTGGCTGCCAGCGATAGCCCGGCTTCATCCATATCAAGACCGCTAGCTGAAGAGATTAAATGCGGATAATTGTGGATATGATACGGAGGCTTCAGTGGAAATGATGACAAACCGGCGCATATCCCGAGCGCGTCATCAATGTAGTGCATCTTCTCCATCCAGTCAACTATATCACAGCATGCTTCAATACCTGGGTAAAATGGGTTTGAGTATTCTCCACGGAATTCCCACTTCATCAAGTAATCCTTAAACTTTGGATCAGGCACCTGGATCCAATCCGAACAAAAAGCTTCTCTCTCCTCAATCGTAGGGAAAGGCGCCTGAGGGAACTGCCCTTCGATTTGGGTAATATTTATCTTTTCGTTGGTGGAATACATCAGGAAATAAACAGGATTCATCATTCCTAGCTTGAGAGGCAGCTGCTCATGTTTCTTGATATTATTATGAGCATATGCTTCTGAACCCTTACCAATCTTCTGGGCGGCCCAATAAGTGCCATCGGCCAGAATATCTCCGATCCCTTCTCGCCGAACAATTCTGTCCAGCAACCAGTAAAATCTCCCCTCGCTATCGGAAGGCATTCCGGGAAAATCCTCGTCAGTCAAAATACCGGCTTCATAAAGCTCAAGAGCGAAAGCCATAACTTGCGGGGTTGTGAATCCGTCCACTCCATACTCCGTAGCACGTTGGGCAATTTTAAACCCAAAATCCAAGTCTGAATAGGCCGCCATGGTATAAGTCAGCTTCGAGAAGCATTTCATCATATAGGTTGAAATCCCCGGGACGGTAATTGTTGCTCCGCATTTCATCGGACAGTTATAACAACTTATTAACCGTTTCCGCACACTTAATTGAGTTTCCTTCCACTTCTCTTCGATTTCCTCGGTCCAAAAACCCTTTCTCCGCGTACGGGCATTTCCCCACACAAAATTCTCAGTGTGCCACTGTTCATCAGTGTGGTACATCTCAGCAGGTGAGCCGAGCCCTTGTAAAATGGTCATTACCCCTGGAATTGGATTGTCTTCCCGGACTTTTATATACTCCAGCACTTCGTTGCAAATTCCTATAAATTTATCCGGTTGGGCAATATTAACGTCCTTTGTTCCACGAACAGCTATCGCCTTTAACCCTTTGTCTCCCATAACAGCGCCCAGTCCTTGCCGACTGGCACTGGACCTGCCCTGTTCGATAGAAGCATAAAAAACCTTATTTTCGCCGGCCAAGCCGATAGCAGCCACATGGGCTTGCGGCACCTTCAACTCCCGACGAATCAAATCTTGCGTTTCGACAGCGCCTTTACCCTGTAAATGAGAGGCATCTCGTATTTCTACTTTGTCATTGTTTATCCACAAATAAACCAGCTTAGAGGACTTGCCGCGAATAATCACTTTGTCATAACCGGCATGCTTCAACTCTGCCGCCAAAAATCCCCCCATCATTGAATATGCCATTAACCCTGTCTGGGGAGAAATGGTAGAAATGATCGTACGATTAGCCCCGGGAGTAGGTGTTCCACCTAACAGACCAGCGCTAAATATCAGTAGATTCTCAGGATCAAAGGGTTTAACTTCCGGGGGAACCCTATCCCATAATATCTTGGCGTTAGTACCCAGCCCCCCAAGATGAAGTTCGGTTAATCTCGGGTCGGTTTCTACCCTCTCAATGTTTCCATTTGTTAAATCAATTTCTAGATTATACCCTGTCTCTGCGTATCTCATTTTTCAACCCCTCTAGGTATGTTTTTACTATGAATAATATTCTCAAAACTAAATAACAAGCCTTTTTTAGTAACTACTCACCACCCTATGTGAGTGAGATTCTAAAATAGTACAACCCAAACCTCTTGATTATGGTATTGTTAGAATTAGGGTTAAAGGACTGGAAGTCGTCTCAACCTAACAGCTGCAACGGCAATAAGCCGCCTCACAGTAACGGATACTAGAAACCGAATCCGAAAAGCTTGCATAGGAAAAGCGGCAAACAAACATGGGCACCAGGCGGCACATCAACTACCCCTGAATGAAACTGACCTACATCTACTATTTCTTCCATTCCAAACGCAAAAATTCACAATAGATGCGAGGGGAAAACACAATCACCGCGATTCAGTTGCTACGGTAGAGAACAATTTGCAACCCTACAAACAATAATAAATCAATTTTGTATTTCTTATTCCTCCTTTTAATTTTAAAATTGGCGGCTTTATCTTGTCCCGTTTCTCGTACAAGCTTTTACGCAAGTATGATACCATTTTACAGTTCTCGACAAGTTTGACCATTGATCAGTTAAAATTGACAGCTTAACTGTCTAAAACCAATAGCAAACGGTTTGAGCCAGTTAAGTTGTTTGAATAACCAGAATCAGCAAATACTACAAATAATGCAAAATTGCAGTGATATTTATTAATTACTACAAAAAATCTAGTTGCATCAGATTTCAAACTGAATCATATTTGCATCATGGTAATGCAAATATGATTCAGTTTTTTAGTATTTGCTCTTCCTATCTGATAAAGTTATATAATGCTCTAATATCGAACAAGCGACTCAGCGTCAGCCCGTCGAAAACGAGCCATTCTTCGAACTATCGTAGACTGATTAACCCCCAAGGCAGCGGCAACTTTATAAGTACTACCGTATTTCTCCATAGCCTTTTCAATAAGTTGTCGTTCTACTTCATTGATAGCTTCTTTCAAGGGCATTAAGGAATTGACTGATACTCCTCCTAATTTGCTGGTGCTTCGTTGAAAAGGCATAGGCAACTGGGATACCTGAATCAACTCTCCAGCCGAGACAACCATTAATCGCTCAACCATATTTTCCAGTTCCCTAACATTACCTGGCCAATCATACTCCAGAAAAGCCTCAATTACCTCGGGAGAGAATTCCCGCTGGAAATTGTACTTCTTACTGAATTCATCTCGGAAATGATAAAGAAGAGGAATGATATCCCCACGCCGTTGACGTAAAGGCGGGATCACAATCGGAACCACATTTAAGCGAAAGAACAAATCCTCTCTAAATTGCCCCGCCTTGATCATCTCTTCGAGATTTTGGTTCGTTGCGGCTATGATTCGAACATTAACCTGGCGTGGCTTTGTCCCTCCAACGGGAACAAGTTCCCGTTCTTGAAGAACCCTTAAAAGTTTAGGCTGAAGATTAAGGGGAAAATCACCAATTTCATCGAGCAACAGCGTCCCATTATGAGCAAGTTCAAACATGCCAATCTTGCCTTCTCGACGGGCTCCCGTGAACGCTCCCGACTCATATCCGAAAAGTTCAGATTCTAACAAATTCTCCGGAATAGCACCACAATTTATTTTTATAAAAGGACCTTTCGCGCGGTTGCTCTGAGTATGAAGGAGTTTTCCTATCCCCTCCTTGCCCACACCTGATTCTCCGAATAAAAGCACGGTAGAGTCAACCTTAGCTACCCGCCTAATTAATTCGAATACCCGTTCCATCTCGGGACCAGTGCAAATCATTTCCCCATTACCCTGACGATTCCGCAATTCTGATAACTCCTGGTGGTATTTTTCGCTTAAACATTTGGCATCAATCAGTTCCTGCCGGAGCTGATTAAGGCTAGTCATATCTCTTAGGTTTATTACCACCCTCAAAGGCTTTCCTTCTTCATCGAAAACAGGACTACCAGTGACAAGCATACTATGATTATGCTTATTTTCCATAATTGTAACGGGTTGCCCACTTTGCAAAACCATGTCAACTAACGAATGTGCATAGATAACCTCTTCAATTTCCTGAATTCCTCTTCCTATCAAATCCTGTGCATTACCAAGGCACATTCTTTCAAAGGTTTGATTAACTCTGAGGACTATGCCCGCTGAATCGGTAACAATTAAACCATCTGAGGAGGACTGGATGATTGAATCAAGTTCACTATTGAGTTCCTTAACTGTGGCTAATTCCTGTGATACCGATTCAATTTCGGATATATCTTGAAATACGCCAACAGCCCCAGTAATCCGGCCGTCCTGGATTACTGGATCCCTATTCATGATATATGTCCCCCGACCCACTCGGAACTTCTGGCTATACTCCGATTTTCCTGTTTCCAGAGTCTCCATTAAACCAAGAGGTACTAAGACGTCTAAGACATGGCGACCAACTGCTCTTTCCCGAGAAACCCTGGTAAATTGTTCGGCTGCACCATTAAATGAAGTTATCATACCGTCGCTATTGATAACTACTATACCATTGTGCGCGGAGCTTAGTACCCCTTCCAGTTCTTTTATCTGAAATTCAGCTTCATGATATAAAGCACCGGCCAGGTCTGCTCGGCTTAAAACTCCAACGATCTGCCCATCCTCTTCAATTACCACAGCCAAATCAAATTGGTAAGCCCAAGCCTCACCTAGACGCAGAGAAGGCTTCATGACCACTGGATTGCGTTCCACCGCTTCCAGACAACTCAACTCTCCAGCTGATCTATCCTTACCGATCACTCTCCCGGCAAGCGTCTCCAGTGTAACTATTCCCATGAACTTCCCCGTTTTATCGACCACAGGCCAACCGGAGGAATCAGCTTCGATAAGCCTATGCAAGGCCTCCAAACAAGAATCGGCTTCGCTCAGACAAACCGGTATCTGGGTCATGACCTCTTCTACCCAAATCACAACAGCACCCTGGTTTTCAATATTTTTTTAAATATTTTTGAAAACACAAGTCTTCCCCCTCTTTCTTTATTAGGGTTTACTTTAATTATATCCGGAGTAAGATTATCAGTCAATTAACAACAGACGCGACGGTATTTCCCGCGAGACATATTAAGTCATATCTACATTCTACGATATATATTTGGGAAGTTAGTCTTCAAAATCGTTGTCTTGACAAGCGGGGACATTACATGGCATAATGCGGTAGTTATCTGAATATTAGACTGCCCTTCTCATGGGCGGAGCACTCTTTGCCAAAGCTCAGGGGAGTATTTGAATTATACTTTCTGGATATGTCAAGAAATGGGGGTTCAGCTTGAAACTTCGTGCCTTACTTGTCGACGGCGAGTACTCCTCCCGTAAAGAACTTCGCTACTTACTCCAGCGCTTCGAGGATATTCAGGTTGTTGGCGAAGCTGCAAATGCTTTAGAAGCTCTTGAGTTAATCTCTCATCTGGAATATTCGGTGATTTTTTTGGACATAGCTATGCCAGGCTTAAACGGGATTGACTTGGCCCATCGGTTGCAGGATAAATTGGATTCACCCACAATTATCTTTATCACTGCTCACGAAGAATACGCATTTGCCTTTGCCGTAAATGCCTTAGACTATCTTCATAAACCCATCCAACCTAAGCTCCTTGAAGAAGCGCTCATGAAAGTGCGCCAAATAAAAGTCAGCATAACCGCACCAAAGAATAATCCGCTACCCCCTAAAAGTGAAGCTATTACACCTCCACCTAAGCCTTTGGAAGTTGTACCGGTTGAACAAGGGGGTAAAATATTTCTGTTACACCAAGACGAAATTGTCTTTATCTATACCGATAAAGACAAGGTCTACATTAAAACCCAAAAGGACTCTTACCTAACCCATTTTACCTTACGCGAGTTGGAATTACGTTTAAACCCTACTCTTTTTTTTCGCTCCCATCGTTGTTATTTAGTTAACATTCAACGCATGCGGGAACTTATCCCCTATTTAAATGGAACTTACTCTATAGTGGTCGATGACCATGAACGTAGCGAGATCCTGGTGAGCCGGGCTAAATCCCGGATACTCAAAGAGATGTTAGGTCTTTAGTGACGTATTTTTTTAATAACCGAGGCTGCGGCCTCGGTCCTTTTATCCAATCGTGAGACCCCCACTTCTCCAAGCGGGGGTGGTTCCCCGTACTCTGCTTCGGTGGGGGTAGACTCCGACTTCGCCGCTAAGAGTTCCTTTTGGGTCGTGCGGCTTCGGCGAAAGCCTCCACTGGAGGCTTTCGTCACCGAAGTCTCGATGTTCAACTTAGTTGAACGAGTTCACTGTACTAGTGCTCATCGAGCTACCTTCTTAAGTACTGCTAAAAAGTCAGGATACGATACCTCGGCTGCTGCCATATCTTCCACGCTGACCCCTTCCTTTGATAGCATCCCGGCGATTGCCCACGCCATAGCCAACCGATGATCTCCCAGACTGCTCACCTGCCCACCGCGTAAGGAAGGCTGGCCGTGAATCCGCAACCCATCGGGAAGTTCCTCGATCTTTGCCCCCAGGGCATTTAATCCCTCAGCCACTGTACGAATACGGTCAGTTTCCTTGACCCTCAGTTCTGCAGCATCCCGAATGACGGTTTCCCCTTCGGCAAAGCTTGCGGCCACCGCCAGAATGGGGATTTCATCAATCAGTCGTGGAATCATGTCTCCTCCGATTTCAATGCCTTGAAGCTTTGCAGAGCGAACCCGGAGTGTTGCCCTCGGCTCACCACAGATTTCCGAAGTATCAATCAACTCAATATCCGCGCCCATGGCTCTAAGAGCATCCAATATCCCGGTACGAGTCAGGTTTACACCAATATTGGGCAGAATAATCTCCCCACGTCCTGCCAAACTTCCTAAGACGAGGAAGAAAGCAGCCGACGAAATATCACCTGGTACAGAAATATCTTGACCGGTTAAGCGAGCTCCCCCGTGCACCCTGACCACAGTCTTCTCGCTTAGCACCTCAACTCCAAATCCCCGGAGCATTCGTTCGGTATGATCCCTGGAAAGAGCCGGTTCCTCAACTCTCGTTTCTCCGCTCGCTCTCAATCCCGCCAAGATAATAGCCGATTTGACTTGAGCCGAGGGTACCGAGGTTTGAATGGTTTGCCCCTGTAAGTGACCGCCACTCATGGTCAAAGGAGCTAAATTGCCTCCTAAACGACCCATAATCTGAGCTCCCATTTGTTTAAGAGGGTCGGTGATCCGCCGCATCGGACGAGAGCGAAGGGATTCATCTCCGGTCAAGGTGACGACAAATTGGCTGCCGGCCAACGCTCCAAGCATAAGCCTGAGCGTCGTCCCCGAATTACCGGCATCCAGGACATCCGTCGGCTCTGTCCAGGTTTCCATCCCTTCGCCGCGAATCCAAACCTCGGTCCCCTGTCTCTCCGATGGGACTCCCAGTTGTTTTAAACAACGAAGCGTACTTAAACAGTCCTGGCCTAATAAAAAATTTGAAACATGGGTTTCTCCATGAGCCATCCCACCCAAGAGCGCTGCCCTATGAGAAATGGATTTATCACCAGGAACTACGATTTCTCCTTCCACTCCGGAGATCGGCTTGATAAACACGCCTCGCATAAGCATTGCCTCCCTAGGTTATCGATTCAACGGATAAAACGTTTCTAACTACTTAAGTAAGACTACAGTAAGACTACTTAAGTAAGACATCCCCGAACCGCATGAGCCTTTCGAAATGCTTCGGCAATAGCCTCTCCGTCTCCCTGCTGAAGACACTCCTTTAATTCCTTTATTCTTTGTTCCCATAGGGTAAGCCCACCAAGAATCGCATCGGAATTCCTCACAATAATTTCTTTCCACATTCCGGGAGAACTATCTGCAATGCGCGTTAATTCTCGAAAACTCCGTCCGGCTAACTCTAAGGCTGCTCCCCCCCCTTGGGAAGCATCCTGCGCAGCTAAAGTTAGCGCCACCGCTAACAAATGGGGGAGATGACTAACCATTGCCACTTCAACATCGTGAACTATTGGCTCTCGAAACACGACTACTGCTCCAAACCCTTGAACAACTTCTACAAGCTTCTTAACCACTTGTTGAGGACAATCAGCCTCAGGGGTTAAAACATAGGGATAACCTCGAAAAAGATTGGGATCTGATACTCCAAAGCCTGACCGTTCCGAACCTGCCATTGGATGACCACCTACAAAATAAAAGTCCACAGAACCAATTATTAGTGCTTGTCGGCAAATTTCCGTCTTTATGCTTCCTACATCGGTTACAATTGCCCCCTTAGGAATCCTGCCGACTAATTGATCAAATCCCTTCGCCAACACCTGAAGGGGAAGAGCTAAAACAACCAAATCAACCTCCAGAAACTGTGGCATTTCAGTCCAACCCGCCTGTACCCAGCCCCGGCTCACGGCTTCATCAAGACTAGCCTTTTCCCGGTCAACCGCAAAAACCTCCCATCCGGAAAGGTGTAATGCTCCTGCCCAAGACCCGCCAATCAGTCCTAAACCAAGGATGCAAGCCTTCGGAATACGTCGGCCTGACCATCCCGGTGTCAAAATTTCTTCCAGACCTTCTATCACGAACTCACTTCCCCCAATTGACGATCGAGTGCGGTAGTGAGCCTCGCCAAATCAGCCATCATTATTTGGAATTTTTCCGGTGTTAAGGACTGTTTACCGTCTGAAACCGCCTTTTCCGGATGGGGATGAACCTCAACGATCAAGCCATCTGCTCCGGCAGCCAGAGCCGCTTTCGCCATGGGATGGATTAATTGCCATTTCCCAGTCCCGTGACTTGGGTCAACAATGATTGGCAAGTGTGAAAGGGCGTGCAGAGCAGGAACCATACTTAGATCAAGCGTATTCCGTGTATAACTTTCGAAAGTACGTATGCCCCGCTCGCAGAACATCACCTGGTAGTTTCCTCCATCCAGGATATACTCAGCTGCCATCATCCATTCTTCTAAGGTTGCTGAAGGCCCTCGTTTGAGCAGTACTGGTTTCCCACACTTGGCAACTTCCTTGAGAAGGACAAAATTTTGCATGTTCCGAGCACCGATTTGGAGAACATCCGCATAATGGGCCACCAGAGAGACATCCTGCGCATCAATAACTTCTGTGATCACCAGAAGCCCCGTTTCGTCACGTGCCTCCGCCAAATAACGTAATCCCTCTTCCTCTAATCCTTGGAAGGAATAGGGAGAAGTACGGGGTTTAAAAGCGCCCCCACGCAAAAAGGTCGCACCGGACTCGCGCACAGCATACGCAGTTTCCATGATCTGTGCTTTACTTTCGACAGCACAAGGACCTGCCATCACATGAATTCTACTGCCCCCAATTTCTTGCCCCCCAACCCGAATTATGCTATCCGCAGCATGAAACTCCCGGCTGACCAACTTATACGATGCCAAAATAGGCACGACTTTTTCTACCCAAGGCAACGCTTCTAAATCGAGAGCTTTCATTCGTGAGCGATCCCCAATAGCCCCCATTATTGTTTTCTCCACTCCTTGGGAAAAATGCACTTTGAATCCCTCCTCAGTTAACCGTGTGGAAGTCTCTTCAATCTGTTCTACTGTCGTACCCATCTTCAAAATAATAATCATTTTTTCCTGCCCCCTTCTACCATACTACATTATCAATATCCATGCTTAGCTGCTCATACTTCGTGGGCATGGTAAAGATCTTAACTCTATCCATGGGAAATAAGTAAAGGGGTACCTGAAAACTTAAACTTTCTGATACACCCAAAAAGGCACCCTGAATAGAGGTGCCTTGACTCTTAATCGCCCCCATCCTACAATCCTACTGATCTTTTACGAGTCCTTCGCAAAGCTCCAAAAGGAACCCCACGGTCACCATCCTACGTATAGCTTTGCCATACAAAGCTATCTTCCAAACTGCTAATACTGAACTTGGAATTATTGATTTCAGACTATATTATCACAGAATAGGCTATTTTCACAACCCCTATAACCTAAATAACCTAAATAACCCATAAAACTACCTCCTTATCCGTCCTGCAAAAACAGGGAATTTGCATAGTTCTTCATCTGCATTCATTGAATTTGACTTCTATTTCCTTCCGCCTGTTTACTAAAAAATACACTTAAACCCTGATAAATGGCAATAGCCAACTTCTCCTGATATTCCGGTGTTGTCAGTAACTGTTCTTCTTCAATGTTTGATAGGAAGCCCAGTTCAACGGTTACAGCCGCTTGGTGCGCCTTTTTCAGAACATATATATCTTGATTTCCTTTAATAACTCTTTTGCCATTTGTCATATTATTCAGCTCCTGCTGAATCGATTGAGCCAATAACTTTCCTTCCGGCGAATCCGCATGATAAAACGTCTGTGCACCCGTCATTTTTGCGTCAGAAAAGCTGTTGGCGTGGATACTGATATAAACTTCTGCCTGGGCGTCCATAGCAAGTTGGATACGTCCAGCCAAATCCTCTCGTTTCCGCTTTAAAAGTCCCTGTGACGTTCCTAAGTCGCTGTCATCCCCGCGGACCATAATTGTTTTAGCCCCGCTTTGCTGAACCAGGGCTTGCAGGCGTCTGGATACGGCCAAGGTCACATCTTTCTCTAATACCTTGCCTTTACCCACAGCACCTGGATCTACGCCCCCGTGACCGGCATCGATTACGACGACTCTATTGCCCAATGTCCAACTCCATATTTTTTTATCCGGTCTACTGAATCCCCATCCAAGGGAAAACATCAAAATAAGTACAAGCGTGACTCCTAAAATAACTTCCTTATTTCTTTTCCTACTTACAACCCAAATAACTTTCATTTTCATCCTCCCCCCAGTCTATTCCGTCTTACCTTATGGGGGAGACAATCGGAATATGCATTTGAATTGTCCATTTTCAATCCTTCGCGATACGCTGGTCCGGTAGCAGGCTATGTTTTTCGCCGAAGATTTTATCAATACTGCTGCATACTTTGATAGAAGGCGCCCAGCTTACCCTTATAGTTTTCATTCCACGGCTTATTTTTTCCGCAATAGTGAATAATCACTGTGTTTCGACAAATCCAATCTAAATCTATTTTACATTCTCTGTTTTTAGGGTGGAGGTTATAGATTAAATAATAACGTTCACTAAGATTATAGACCTTAGGATCAACGATAATTGTTCGGCCACCGTACAAGCCATTAATAACATCTTGGTCTGGGAAAATTAAACGATTCTTATACTCTTGGATATAGTCAAATACCTCGTCAATATTTTGCTGCTCCCGTAGCAGGGACAAATTCAGCATCATGACGCCTGAGTTCACATATGTGCTGTTCTTAGGCATTTTCAAACGAACCTTATTGAACTTACCGAGAGGTTCATAAACATCAGTTGCGGCGGCAAATAGATTTCCTTGAAAATCAATATTATATAATGTATTAAGAGAATTGATAACCACTAAATCGGGATCAAGATATAGTATGCGCTCCAGTTCCTTGGGTAGAAACTGAGCGGCAAAGATGCGATAGTACATTTCTTTAGGGTAGCGCCTGGTAATCGGCGCATTACTGAACAGATCATCCGGAATTTTAATTCCGACAATTGTACAGTTGAAGGTATCTACATGTTGGTTGATAAACGTAAAATCCCGCTCAGTCATAGAGGTATGGGCAATATAAACGATGAAGTGTATTCCTGGATTCGACTGTGTTAAGGATGTAATCATAACAACCAACTGTTTTAAGTAGTTAGAATTTAAGGTCACGAGAATATTCATCTACTACCCTCCTCATAGTGTCAAGGAATCTCCATAAATTCTCCTCCTATATAATAATCTCCATTTTAATACGGTAATTATGCAGTCTCAGAAAATAGTTGTGCTTTACACTATCGACCCGCACTCGGGACTTTCACCCGTTAGACTGCGCCCATGCCGGGCGCACCATTAAGAAATCCCCCAACCGTGCATGGTTGAGGGATTTTTATTTTCTTTATAATTAACGTTTGGAGAATTGGGGAGCCTTACGAGCTTTCTTCAGGCCGTATTTACGACGTTCCTTCATACGCGGGTCACGCGTAAGGAAACCGGCTCTCTTAAGACTTGGACGGAGACTGGCATCCGCCTTCAGCAAAGCACGGGCAATGCCTAAGCGTATCGCACCGGCTTGACCTGTGGTGCCACCCCCGTGGGCGAGAGCGATAACATCATATTTAGTAAGTGTATCTGTAATGTTGAATGGTTGTTGAACAATCATTTCCAGAGTTTTCTTACCAAAATACTCCGCTAATTCACGATTATTGATAACGAACTTTCCTTCACCAGGAATAAGGCGAACGCGAGCGATAGCATTTTTACGTCGTCCCGTACCAGCATATTGTAACTTAGTTGCCATGTTTTACTTCCTCCTTCCTAAATCTATTGAATTGTCCAGATTTCAGGTTGTTGAGCTTGATGGGGGTGTGATTCTCCCTTATACACGTTTAACTTTGTGTACATCTGGGCGCCCAACTTGTTATGAGGAAGCATACCCTTCACAGCATGTTCCATAGCTCGTTCTGGCATGATTTGCATCAATTTTTTGTAAGAGATTTCTTTTAACCCACCAGGAAACCCAGAGTGGCGACGATAAACTTTGTTGTTAAGTTTGTTGCCGGTTAACACTAATTTTTCAGCATTGATAATTATGACATGATCCCCTGTATCAACATTAGGGGTGAATGTCGCTTTATGTTTACCTCTTAGGAGACGTGCTGCTTCAGTAGCAATACGACCCAGGGGGATTCCCGCAGCGTCAATGACAAACCATTTGCGCTCCTGGTCTTGTGCTTTTGCAAAAAACGTGGTCATAACTTTCCCTCCAAATTAGCAGTTTTATGTTACTCAACACTCGCATGGGGCTCAATCATGCCAGCGGTATGCCAAAGACATGGGGCTCAATCATTGCCAAGGCACAAAAACTCGTAGCAATATTATATTAATTTAATAGCTTTATGTCAAACAATTATTTCAGACAAAACATACCTCCATAAACCTCGCTCGAAATATTTATAAATAGAGACGAACACCGCTTAAACTTCTTTATGCCCTAGCAATAGCCTGCTTCTTAACAAGAACCACTCCTCGGACTTAGGAATTAGGACTTAGGACTTTGGAATTAGGACTTAGGAATTCGAACCTCGAAACGACCTCGAAGTTCGAACCCCCGACCTCGAAGTTCGAGCTTCGCACCTCGAACCTCGATCTAAAGGTCCTTAAAAACTTCAAAAGGGCTTTCTTCCGTATAATTCACGTGAGCCAGCGTTAAGCCATGCGCCGGTGCTATCATTCTGGCCCGTTTCCGTTCTTGACTGGCAATAATCTCTGGGATTTCTTGAGGGAGAATCCGACCTTTCCCCACGTCCATCAGTGTTCCAACAATAATTCGAACCATGTGATATAGAAATCCTTCCCCCACGCAGGATACTATGATTAATTTCTGATTTTTTTTGACAAGACAACGATAAATCGTCCGTTCAAACGACTTACTATCCCCACCGGCTGCTGCAAAGGTTTTAAAATTATGCCGTCCCTCCAAAAAATTTGCCGCCACCTGCATCTCCGCTACATTTAAGGGAATAGGCATATGGGACGCATAAAGGCGCGTAAATATATTTGGGATGGGATTGTTGTCTATCTGATAATCATAGCGTTTCCACTTTGCTGACAACCGGGCATCAAAGTCATCCGGAACGTCTTTTGCTTGAAGTATTCGTATATCCCTGGGCAACATACTGTTAAAAGCCTTAGGGATTTTTTCTTCCGGAATTCTTGCCGAAGTCATGAAATTTACAACTTGACCGGAGGCGTGTACACCGGTATCCGTTCGGCCCGCCGTAGCTAGAGTTACCTCTTCCTCGACTAATCTTGCCCACACTGTTTCCAAAGTACCCTGGATGGTAGGACCATGAGTTTCATGCTGTCGCTGGAACCCATGATAGTTTGTTCCGTCATATGCTAATTTTAGCCGAATATTCCGCATGAATACGAGCCTCCACTACGTATGGATTTTTCACTTCTCTAATCAGCAAAGGCCTGGCATGCTTAACAACGTTAAGCAACCCGGCCTTTAACAACTCGCATTATACGAGTTCAACAATTACCATTGTCGCAGCATCGCCCCGACGTAAGCCGAGTTTCATAATCCTGGTATAACCTCCCTGACGGTCAGCATATTTCGGCGCAATGGTTTCAAATAATTTTGTTACAACATCTTCGTCCATGAGATAAGCCATCGTTAAACGACGTGAAGCCAAATCACCTTGCTTGCCAAGTGAAATCATCTTTTCAGCAATGGTCTTCAATTCTTTGGCACGTGCTTCAGTTGTTTGAATACGCCCATGTCTTAACAAGGAAGTGACAATGTTACGCAACATTGCCCCGCGATGACCCGTGTTTTTTCCCAACTTGCGGTAAGCCAATTACATTCCCTCCTTTTGCCCGAATTAGTCCTCAGCCGGGCGAAACGATAAACCTAAGTTCTTAAGTTTAAATTCCACTTCTTCTAAAGACTTACGACCAAGGTTACGCACTTTAATCATGTCTTCTTCCGTTTTTAGGGTCAACTCTTCAACTGAGTTGATCCCTGCCCGTTTCAGGCAGTTGTAAGAACGAACGGACAGATCTAATTCCTCAATCGTCATATCGAGGATTTTATCTTTGGCTTCCTCTTCCTTTTCCACCATAATCTCAATATTAGTTAGTTTATCTGTGAGTCCCATAAAAAGGCGCAGATGATCACTCATAATTTTGGCTGCCGAACTGGTAGCCTCTTCTGGAGAGATACTGCCATTAGACCATGCTTCAAGGGTTAACTTGTCATAGTCCGTGATTTGACCAACCCGGGTATCCTCTACCGTATAGTTAACCTTATAAATTGGAGCAAAAATAGAGTCTATGGGGATAACTCCGATAACATCGTCGGGCTTCTTGTTTTTATCCGCAGGAACGTAGCCCCGGCCACGCTCTACTGTCATTTCCATGAATAACCGGCCATCATGATCTAATGTGGCAATCCTCAGGTCCGAATTCAGAACCTCAATGTCAGGATCGCTTATGATATCTCCTGCTGTAACAATCCCTTCGCCTTGATATTCTATACGAATAATCCGAGGTTCATCCGTATAGCCTTTCAGGGCAAGGGACTTCAGATTCAGAATAATATCAGTAACGTCTTCCAAAACACCCGGAATCGTGGAAAACTCGTGGAGTACCCCTTCAATTTTGACAGATGTCACCGCCGATCCAGGAAGAGAGGATAGCAGGATACGCCTTAGAGAATTCCCTAAAGTTATCCCATAACCCCTTTCCAGAGGCTCAACGACGAATTTTGCATAGGTGTCGTCATCAGAACGCTCGATACACTCGATCCTGGGCTTCTCGATTTCTAACATCAGAATGCACCTTCTTTCTCGAGAACTTGATATACAAACCATCCGACCCAGATGGGTAGAACGTCAACATTAACGGGAGTACTTCTCCACGATGAGGTGTTCTTGGATGGGGATTTGAATATCTTCCCGAGTAGGTAGGGCAACTACTGTTCCTGCAGCAGTATTGGCATCCAAACTTAACCATCCGGGAACTGTTCGAGAACCTAGGTTTTCCAGAAGTTGTTTCACACGTGGAGAGCTCTTGCTGCCTTCTTTAACCGCTACGGTTTCTCCCACACGTACAGAATAAGAGGCAATATTAACCTTCTTCCCATTAATGGTAAAGTGCCCGTGATTCACGAGTTGACGCGCTTCAGGACGAGATGATGCAAACCCCAGATGGAAAACGACATTATCGAGTCGCCGTTCCAACAGGATGAGTAGGTTCTCTCCGGCCATACCCTTTTTACGTGCAGCTTGATCGAAATAGCTGCGGAATTGATTTTCCATAACGCCGTACATACGACGTGCTTTTTGTTTTTCTCGTAATTGAAGACCATATTCGGTGGGCTTCTTCGCACGAGCTTGACCGTGTTGTCCGGGGAGTTGTGGGCGACGATCAACCGCGCACTTTCCGGTATAACAACGTTCCCCTTTGAGAAATAGCTTTAATCCTTCACGACGACATAAGCGACAAACTGGTCCAGTATATCTGGCCAAGATTACACACCTCCTATACCCTTCTGCGTTTCGGTGGCCGACAGCCATTGTGTGGAATCGGAGTCACGTCTTTAATTAAGTTTACTTCCAAACCTGCTGCTTGTAGGGCACGAATTGCAGCTTCACGTCCAGCCCCTGGTCCTTTCACGAAACATTCAACATCTTTTAAGCCATGTTCCATCGCAACTTTAGCACATGTTTCTGCAGCCATTTGCGCTGCAAAAGGAGTGCTCTTACGAGAACCTCTAAAGCCAAGAGAACCTGCACTTGACCAAGAAAGTGCGTTCCCTCTGGTATCCGTAATGGTCACCATTGTATTGTTAAACGAGGATTTGATGTGGGCAATTCCACTTTCAATATTCTTACGTTCCCGGCGTTTTGTCCGGACAACTTTACGCGCCATCTCGGTTATCCCCCCTTTTTACTTTTTACGTTTTGCTCCAACAGTCCTGGCCGGACCCTTACGAGTACGGGCATTGGTTTTCGTGCGCTGACCTCGAACGGGAAGTCCCCGACGATGGCGCAGTCCACGATAAGAGCCAATTTCTATAAGACGCTTGATATTGAGGGAAACTTCACGACGCAGGTCGCCTTCAATTTTAAACTCTTTATCAATAACTTCTCGGAGCTTGCTGACTTCGTCTTCTGACAAGTCACGCACTCTGACATCCGGGCTTACGCCCGATTTAGCGAGAATCTTATGTGAAGTAGGCAGCCCAATCCCAAAAATATAGGTTAAGGCAACCTCTAAACGTTTCTCGCGTGGTAAGTCAACTCCAGCGATACGTGCCATCTACAATTTACACCCCCAACTAATTCAGTTCTGTATCAATAATAAAATCGGTGCATTGAAGGATACCGTCCAATCAGCCGCGCACCCGTAACTTCTAGCCTTGTCTTTGCTTGTGCTTCGGATTTTCACAAATGACCATGACTTTACCATGGCGAAGAATAATTTTGCATTTTTCACAGATCCTTTTGACAGAAGGCTTTACTTTCACCGTAATCCCTCCCTTTGATGCTTACTTAAACCTGTATGTGATTCGTCCTCGGGACAGGTCATAGGGGGAAAGCTCCACTGTGACTCGATCTCCCGGAAGAATCCGGATAAAATTCATGCGAATCTTTCCGGAGACATGCGCCAAAACCTTGTGTCCATTCGCTAACTCCACCTGGAACATGGCATTGGGCAGTGGCTCCAAGACCTTACCTTCAACTTCAATAACGTCTTCTTTTGACATGATTATTCACCCCTCCTCTGACAATCGCCACGCTGGAGTACCTAACAACGAGTTAGAATTTCCGGGCCATTTTCCGTAATCGCAACTGTGTGTTCGAAATGGGCCGATGACCGGCTGTCTTTCGTAACCACAGTCCAGTGATCCTTTAGCGTCCGCACTTCATACGTACCCATGTTTACCATGGGTTCAATAGCCAAGGCCATACCTACCTCGAGTCGTGGTCCCCGACCGGGCTTGCCAAAATTAGGGATCTGGGGGTCCTCATGCATGGCTCTTCCAATCCCATGTCCAACATAATCCCGCACCACAGAAAATCCGTTAGCTTCCACGTGCGTTTGGACCGCATAAGAGACGTCGTAAAGGCGATTACCAAACTTCGCCTGGGCAATACCCAACAATAGGGACTCTTCGGTCACTTTTAAGAGTTTCTGAAGATCTTCATCAACTTCTCCAATTGGTAAAGTTACAGCCGCATCTCCAAAATACCCGTCTATGAGCGCCCC
>NZ_JCAIJG010000136.1:477-5999 GCF_059735615.1 Desulfosporosinus sp. Tol-M2 | reverse complement strand
ATCTTAGGGTCTATCAACTCCAAGGTATTCCTTAAGCGCAGCCTGGGTAATCTGAGAAAAATTCACTCCCTGCTTTTCTGCCAAATCCTTTAACCATGCCGGTAAAGTTATATTTGTCTTTACAGATCTGTTATCCATTTCATTCTTTACAACTTCCGGAAACACTGTGATAGGCACGATTATAGAACCGGTTGGAATATCGTTAAATGGTGGCTGAGCGGGAACTGGGATTATATTATTATCTTTTTCCATTCCCCACAGATGTAGTCCTAAAGCTTCAGTTGCCATACCCCGAGCATGTAAAAAGTTATCCCCTATTGAAATACATCCTGGTAAGTCAGGAAAATATACACCAAATGCTCCATCCACTGACGGTTCAAATACTGCAAAATAAGTTATTTTACGCAAGTTAATCCCTCCTATATTATTTTATATTTATTAGTAAGGATACAGTGCTTATTTCACCCCTGCCTGCTTCCATATGCTGTTGAGTGTACCAGGTGGAAGATCACCTTTGTGGTTCGGTAAGGTTACTTTACCCGAACTATTCCGCCTCCTGGAGCCGCTCCACAATACTTTGCTTATCAGTCAATGTATACAATACCAAAGGAATAATCGCTCCAAGCACAACCAGGAAAGGCAGTACAATTAATAGCGGCCACAGGATAAATTGGTAACTGAAAAACCACAGCATTCCGCAGAAGGGTTTAACAATCAATAGTGAAAATATCGTGCCGAAAGCGAGTGAAAGCACACAAGTTCCAAAGGAATAATAGAAGCCTTCATACGTCAGCATACTGCGCAGTTGCTTCCGGGTCATGCCAATGCTTTGCATCATGGCGAATTCCTTGCGTCGTGTCATGATACTCGTGAGGTTAGCATTGATGAAATTTAGTACACCAATCAGCCCAATGATAAAGCTCAGTGCGCCGCCAATTGAAACAACAGTGTTACGCATACCGGAAAACTCATTGAGAGCGGTAAACTTCGAAGTGTAATTCATCACAGGTTCCACCTTGTCGGTGTAGCTTTGTAAAAAGCTTTCCATCTCAGCTTCCTGATCTTTCGAAACATTAAAGGCATAGCTCATAACCGCCGGCTGTTCGACAAATGTTTTGTATACTTCCGCCGGGAGATAGAAGTTATAGTCCCATCCCGTGCGGTCGGAATTGGCATGAGTTTTTATTGCCACATGACCAAGCACTGTAAAATCTTTCGCAGTATACTCCCTATCGGCAAAAGTTTGCGACGTTCCCTTGTAGTTATGAAGGGTGAGCGTTTCACCCACTGCAAAATGAGCGCTGTCCATTTGCGGGACACCGTTGTCATCCAATTTAACTCCCTCCAGAATGTACTTGCCGGTAGCCAGCTTTTCAAAATCAAGCTCGCCATCAATAAGTTCCAGCCGTTGGATCGGTAAATTTTCAAGACCATAAACAGCAGCCATAAAGTCGCCATTACTGTTGATGTTATAACCCTGTGTTGTGTTCTTTTCGTCCTCTACCGCAAACATTTCCGCGCGGCCACCGTACAAACGCCCGCCCTCCTCAAAGCCGGGCTGAGCTTCCACTGCCTGAATGAAGCTTTCGCTGGTTTGATTTTCTGGACCGCGGAATTCATTTTGAAAGTAGTCGGCATGGGCAATCAAGAAATCGGTATCCACAAATTTGGAGAGGAACTTATCCATGTCAATGCTCTGAGACAGCGTGAACACCGTGTTCAGAAGCACAAGGCTTAGAGACAAGCTGATAAGCACCAGAATGGTACGTTTTTTGTTTCTTCCCRAATTCGCTAGTGCCAGACGAGGCATTTTCGCACTATGAGTGGATTTCTTTTGCTTGCTGTTTTGCTTTGTATTTCCTTCTGTGTACCGTACTGCTTCCACCGGCGATACAGACGCGGCTATGCTTCCGGGCTTATAGGTACTTATTAGCACTGTGACGAGAGCGAACAACGCCGCACCGATAAAAATCAACGGGCTGGGCGAGACAGAAACCGCACTTCCGGCATATGCAGAATTGTTAATAATAAGGGGAACAAGAGATTTACCGATAAAAAACCCCGCAATCAGCCCAATTGGTATTCCTATGGCCGAAAGGATCAGCGCCTGTCTGCGGATAATACGGCGGATCTGACTCCCGGTCGTGCCGATGGTTTTTAAAAGGCCATAAAACCGGATGTCCCGGATAACTGAAATTTGAAAAATGTTATAAATAATCAGATAACCGGTAAAAACGATAAGCAGCAAGCCCGAAACCATCGCAACAAGCGTGCCCGCGTCCATGCCAAAGTTTGTGGAAAGGTATGCCCAGTTCACATTATGCTCAAGATAGTTTGGCGCATTTTCGTCAAGAGAATAGCCGCTTTCAGTAATCACCTTTTCCAGCTTTTCCTGCAAATTGAAGCTATTTTTGAACATAATATAGGCGTTAATGGCGCCGGTGAGAGAATGGTCTTCCTTGAATGTATTTTGCAGTTCATCCGCATGAGCATCTACATAGGCTCGGGAGGCAAATATCTGCCCCACGTTAAAAACGGGATCACTTTCCCACCAACCGGCGAGGATAAAGTTGCGCTCGACTTCCTCACCCCTGATATTAAGTGTAAGCGTAAGCGGTGCGCCTACCTCCAAAGGTACGCCCATCAATTGCAAGGTCTTGGTATCTGCAATGATCTCGTTTTCAGCCATCGGTTTGTGTCCGCTTGTGGGCTCACAAAATCCAAGTTTCAGCCCCACATCGTCATAATACCAAAACTCTGCACGGCACTTTAAAAACTCTTCGTTTTCAACATCATCGCAGAGCATACGGTTATAGGCGATTTCTTTGATCAGAGAATGGTCTTTGATGTTGTCAAATTCCTCATCGTTAATATATTTAAGTACAGCATGACCATCGCCGCCCGCCTGACGCATAGAAGCCCGCTGCAGGCTCTCCACCGTACCTATGCCCATGGTAAAAAGCGTAGTAAAAAGTACCGCAGTCAAGGCAATGGCAATAATTGCAATCAGATTGCGGGTTTTGTTTGCGCGAAAGCTTTTGTCCGCCAGATTGCGAATTGCTTTTTTGTTCTTAACCTTAATCATTTGCCATCACCACTCACAATTTTTCCGTCCTCAATGCGGATGATCCGGTCTGCCATCTGGGCGATTTCCTCATTGTGCGTAATCATCACGATGGTTTGCTTGAATTGTTGGCTTGTCACTTTGAGAAGTCCCATTACATCAAGACTTGTCCTGCTGTCCAGGTTTCCTGTGGGTTCATCGGCAAGAATAATAGCCGGTTTTGCGACCAAAGCCCTGGCAATTGCCACACGCTGCTGCTGACCGCCGGAAAGGTTGTTTGGCAGATTATTCAGTTTGTTTTCAAGCCCCAGTGTCCCAATGATTTTATCCACATAGGGTTTATCCGGCTCATTGCCGTCCAGTTGAATAGGCAGGACAATATTCTCGTACACATTCAAGACAGGAACAAGATTATAATTTTGAAAAACAAAGCCGATTTTTCTTCTGCGAAAAATTGTCAGCTCTTCATCTTTCAACAAGAATACCTCCTTGCCATCCACGGTGACTGTACCGCTTGTTGGACGATCAAGTCCACCCAGCATATGCAGAAGAGTAGACTTGCCGCTGCCTGATGTGCCTACAATTGCCACAAATTCCCCTTTCTCAACGCTGAGGTCAACACCATCAAGGGCCCGCACCATCGTATCCCCACTGCCGTAATATTTTTTCAGTTCTTTTGTCTGAAGTATTGTCATTTGAATTACCTCCAAAAAAATAATCTGTATTGCAGCTTCCTACAATACAGACTATACTCTAACAATCTTTCCACAATCTATCTGAAACATAACAGTTTTGAAAGATTTCACTTTGTTGTCGGCAAAAATACTGAAAAGGTGGACCCCCTCCCCAGCACAGAGGATACCTTGATATAACCGCCCTCGGCTGCCAGGATCTCCCTTGCCAAAAACAGCCCAATGCCAACGCCTTCTTGATTGCTTACGTCTGCCGAGCGATAGAAACGAGTGAATATTTTGCTTTGTTCATGCTCTGCAATACCAATTCCATTATCCGTAATATCAATACGGCAGAACAACTCATAGGGTATGGCTTTAATAGTAATACTACCGCCGCTTTCGGTATATTTTACGGCGTTGTCAATGATATTGTATACTGCTTCGGTCGTCCACTTCAGGTCAAAGCAGGCACTTAGCTCCGTATCCTCCACCGCAACAGAAATACCTTTTGCCTCAGCCTTTGGCATGATTTGTTGCCGTGCATCATCCAGTAACCTTTGTACCGCTTCCTGCTGAGGTGAAACAGTTATTATTCCCGTTTCAAGCCGCGATGTTTTTACTAAAGCACTGATCAGAAAGTTCAGCTTCTCCGCCTGCGCGGACAAGGCTTTCACACAAACCATACAGTCCACCGGCAATTCATGTTCACTGAGCAGCTGTGAATAGAGCAGAATATTGGCAATGGGTGTTTTGGTCTGATGAGAAATATCCGATATCAACCCTTTTATTTTATCCTTTTCCGTAAGCAGATTCTTTGAGGAGACCGCACATATGGAAAGATACCGGGCAAGCTTCGCTTCCACCGCGGATAAAGCAGATTCATCAAAAACACCCTCAACAAAGCTGTCGTCTATGGCTGCGTCCAGCATACCGCTAATTTTCGCCAGCGTTTTCTTTGTCCTTTGACGATACGAAATAACAACAATCACAGCTGCTAATAAAGCAACAATGGCAATCCCGATACAAATATAATCAAGTGTATTCATATCATTTCACTGTCCATGTATAGCCGATGCCATAGACCGTTTTAATATATTGCGGCGCTGACGGAATATCTTCCAGTTTATCACGCAGCCTTTTTATCGTAACAGACAGGGCGTTTTCGTCCACATACTCTGCTCCGTCAGTCCAGATCCTGTCTACCAGATCGGCACGCGAAACGGTATTTCCTCTGTTTAGTATTAAGACTTTGAGCAATTTTTGCTCAGTTTTGCTTAGGTCAATAAGTTGGCCGTCTTTCCAAAACTCCATCTTTTCAAAGGAAAAGGAAAACCCGTCAATGTGTATCGTGTCGGAAAGCTGCTGTCTGCCCTTTCGCAGTTGGACGCCTACTCTTGCCCTAAGCACCATAAGACTGAAAGGTTTTGTGATATAGTCATCCGCACCAAGCTCAAAACCTGTTACAATATCAGTTTCCAGATCATTGGCCGTCAGGACAATGACAGGCAAAGCCGAATTTTTGCGAACATCGGCTAAAAGGTCAAGGCCCTTTCCATCCGGTAAATTGATATCCAAGATCATCAAATCAAAGGAATTGCTTTTCATCCGCTTCTTTGCACCGACAATATCATAGGCCTGCACAAAGGCGCAATTATCATCTTTTAGAGCAAGGACAATACCATTGCTTAGGGCGATATCATCCTCGACGATTAAAATGCGATTCATCATCCGCCCCCTGTTCCGGGAAATGCTCATTGGCTAAAATAAGTTATTCCTCCCCAAAC
>NZ_JCAIJG010000136.1:0-412 GCF_059735615.1 Desulfosporosinus sp. Tol-M2 | reverse complement strand
GATTATCCATGATCAGGACGCTGGTTTCTTTCTCAGACATGCCACCCAAGCCTTCCCTGGCCCGGGTACGGGCATAACTCATCAAGGCGGATAAAACCGAGAAGAATACGACGAATTTCTCGCCGCCGGAATTCTCATGGACCGCATCTTCCCACAGTTTTAACCGGCTATTCTGCATAGTGTAATCGATTTTATAAACTCTTACGGGGATATTGGAGTTGTCAAGGTAGACATTAAGTAACTCCCGGCTGGACATCAGCTTCATTACACTGCGTCTAATCTCTTCCGCTTTCTTATTCTGCCTCCTTTCCTGACGGACCTTCTCAATCGCTGTTTCAATATAATTCTTCATTCGTTCCTTGGCATTTTCCAAGCTGTCCAGCACCAAATCTATTTTCAGCATTTGGACCGG